>NZ_JBQYLP010000044.1:0-53284 GCF_052683555.1 Burkholderia sp. BC1 | reverse complement strand
GCTCGCGACGATCCTGATCGTGTTCTCGACGAGCCTGCTGCTCGCGCTCGAATGGCTGCGCGGGCGTCAGGCGCGGCGCGCGGTGGCGTAACGCGGAAGAGGCGAGGGACGCGGGAGACACAGGCGTCGAGCGCGGCGCGAACCCAGTGCGGCGCGAATGCGCCGGCCGCGCGTAACAGGCACCGCAGCACGCCGCACCTCGCGACGACAGTTGCGTGCGCAACGGCTACGATCGCACCGCGATCGCGCACAATCCTTTCGTTTCGCTGACGAGCGACGCGGCCGCCTGCACGTTTGATCGGGCTCTGCAACAATACGGGCCGCGACGCCGCGCGTCCTGCTGCTTCCACTGGAGTGCGGGCCCGACGTCGCGCCGTTCAATCCGCGACGCCATGCGTCGCCCGTCTGCCGAACCGATCGTGTCCGAACTCGCTTCTCCTGCCGGTGCCGCCGAACCGGCCGTCAACTGGCGCGCGATGGCCGCCGTGCTGCTCGCCGTCGCGCTCGCGACGCTCGATACGGCGATCGCCAACACCGCATTGCCCGCGATCGCGACCGACCTGCACGCGTCGCCTGCCGCATCGGTGTGGATCATCAACGCGTATCAGCTCGCGATGGTCGCGACGTTGCTGCCGTTCGCGTCGCTCGGCGACATCGTCGGGCACAAGCGCGTGTACGTCGGCGGTCTCGCGGTGTTTACGCTCGCGTCGCTCGGCTGTGCGCTCGCGTCGACGCTGCCGCAGCTCACCGCGGCGCGCATCGTGCAGGGCTTGGGCGCGAGCGCGATCATGAGCGTCAACATCGCGCTGATCCGCAACCTGTTTCCCGCGCATCGGCTCGGGCGCGGCGTCGGCTTCAATGCGCTCGTCGTCGGCGTGTCGTTCGCGGTCGGGCCGACGATCGCATCGCTGATACTGTCCGCCGCCGCATGGCCCTGGCTGTTCGCGGTCAACGTGCCGCTCGGCGTGCTCGCGCTCGCCGTCGCGATTCCGTCGCTGCCGGAAGCCGTGCGCGGCAAGCATGCCTTCGATCCGCTCGCCGCGCTGTTCAACGTGATCGCGTTCTCGGCGCTGATCTTTGCGCTCGGCGAATTCGCGCAGCGCGGCCCGCTGCGCGTCGTGCTCGCGGCCGCCGCCGTCGCGCTCGCATTCGGCGCGCTGCTGATCCGCCGGGAGGCCGGCCACCCGGCGCCGATGCTGCCGGTCGACCTGTTTCGCCGGCCCGTGTTCGCGCTGTCCGCGGTGACCGCCGTCTGCGCGTTCGCGGCGCAAGGGCTCGCGTTCGTGTCGCTGCCGTTCTACTTCGAGACGGTCCTGCACCGCAGCGCGGTCGACACCGGTTTTCTGATGACGCCGTGGTCGGCCGTCGTCGCGCTGGCCGCGCCGATCGCCGGACGACTGTCCGATCGCTATCCGCCGGGACTGCTCGGCGCGATCGGACTCGCGTTGCTCGGCGCCGGGATGGCGTCGCTTGCCGCGTTGCCGGCCGCCCCGAGCGCGATCGACATCGGCTGGCGGATGATGCTGTGCGGCGCCGGCTTCGGCTTTTTCCAGTCGCCGAACCTGAAGGCGCTGATGTCGAGCGCGCCGCCGGAACGCAGCGGCGGTGCGAGCGGCATCATCGGCACCGCGCGGCTGATCGGGCAGGCGACGGGCGCCGCGCTCGTCGCGCTGTCGTTCGGCATTGCGGGACATCACGGGCCGACGCTCGCGCTGGTGCTCGGTGCCGCGTTCGCCTGCGCCGCGAGCGTGGCGAGCGGACTGCGGCTGTTTGCGCGCTCGCATCGCGCGGGCGTTGCCGTCGCGTCGGAGCGCGCGTCGAAGTAGCCGCAATGTCGTGCGGCGCGCACGTGCGCGCCGCGTCCCGTGCCTGCGCGTCGCTCAGAAGCCGCCCGACTGGATCAGCTTGTTCAGGTTCGCGATGTTCAGGCTGCCGAAGCCGGTCGGGTAGTCCCATCCGGTGCCCGCGGTGTAGCCGTAGCCCTGATAGCCGTTGTTGCCCGACACGACGTCGTAGCGCACGAGCGACGGGTTCGCCGGAATCGCGCGATAGAGGTTCGCGGCCGGAAAGCCGAGCCCCGTGCCGTTCGCGGCGAGCAGCCGCGCCCAGAAGCCCGTAAAGATCGGCGCGGCGAGACTCGTGCCGCCGATCTGCTGCAACTGGCCGTAGTTGTAGATATACGCGCCGGTGCTTTGCGCGGCATCGAAGGACACGTCCGGCAAACGGCGGTTGCTGCCCGACTGCCATGCCGGCGCGGGCAGCAGCGTGCTGACGCCGCCGCCCGTTGCCCATAGCTTGCCGTTGCTGTCGAGTCCCTCGTTCCAGACGGTCTCGCTCGAGAACGCGCCCGCGGACGTGGTGTACAGCGTCGTGCCGCCGATCGCGAGCACGTGCGGCGACGAGGCCGGCCACGACACCGTGTAATTCGCACCGTCCGGATAGCCGCGGTTGTTGCATTCGTACACGCCCTCGTCGCCGGACGACACGGAGAACGTCTGGCCCTGCGCGGCCGCCGTCGTGAAGATCTGTTCCTCGGCATCGAGCGTGCCGTCCGCGTTCGCGTCGGTCTCGCACCAGCCGAGCGACACGTTGATCACTTTCGCCGTGTTGTCCGATACCGCGCGGTTGAACGCTTGCGTGAGGCCGGTGTTGCCGGGCGCGTTCAGATCCGCCATGTAGAACACGAGCTTGCCGACCTGGCCGCCGGCCGCGCCGACGATCGACTGGCTGTCGAGATCCCATTCGCCCTGACCGTCCGGGTCGTCGGCGTAGCTGCCGCTCGTGCCGGTGCCGTTGGTCTTGACGGTCTGCGTCGCGACCGTCGCGTAGCCGTTGCTCGACGCGAAGCGCTTCAGGTCCTGCAGCGTCTGCGATACGCCGCCGATCGTGATGATGCCGACCGTCACGCCGGCTGCGCTCGGCACGCCGGTCGCGTTGTACAGGCCCGGGAATTCCTTCGGATAGTGGCCGGTCGCGGTGCCGGCCGCGAGCGTCTGCGGCTTCGACACGTTGCCGATGCGCAGCATCGGATGGGCGCGCGCGACGTTCTGCAGCCCGAGCACCGAACCGACGACGTCGCCGAGCGCGCGCGGCACCTGTGCCGTCGATGCGTTCGCGAAGCCGGAACGGCCCGCGTACTGGAAGCGCACGAGCGACGTGTTGAACGCGGTCTTCACGGTGCCGGCCGTGCCGCGTGCGGAGACGAGCAGCCGGTTCGGCGCGACCTCGATGTTCACGAAGCCGCTCTTGCGCAGATAGTCGACGACCGACTTGACCTGCGCTTCGGTCGGCGCGTAGTCGGCGAGGAACCGTTCGGGCGTCAGATACTGGCGATAGCGGGCGCTGCCCGGACGGTTCACGTCGCGCGCGAGCTGCTTCAGCTGATCGGCGTTGCGCAGCTTCAGGCTGACGACGACGTCGGTCGTCTCGCCGGCCGCCAGTTCGAGCGACGAGGCCGCGCTGCGCGCCATCAGCTGCGGGCCGGTCAGAAAGGCCTTGGTATGGGTGTCGACCCAGTCGGTCGCCGCATGCGCGGCGCCGGCCGCGACGAGAAGCGGCCACGCATAGGCGATGCGGCGGGGCGACGGAAGGGGAAGGGCAAACCGCACGTTCCTTTTCATCGGGCATCCTTTTGAGGAGAGACGACGTTGCTGGAACCCCGACCCTTTTGGGGTCGCGAGCGGTGACGAGCGTAGGAGCGCCGATGCGATTCAGATAGCTGCCAGTTTCCATAGCTGTCAGTTCTGACATCGGCGGGCGCGCGCTCGCGCGAATCGCACGCGCGAGCGAGGCGCTGTGCGGCGCGCAAACGGAACCGGTTCGCGGTGCGCCATCGTGAGCCTGCGCGACGCCGATGCGCACGTGCTGCGCGCGCCAGCGACGGAATGCGCGCGATCGCGGCGGTCGGCGGCGTGCGCGCATGGCGCGCGTAGCGCGATCGCGTTCGGCATCGCGCACGGCCGTGTCGCACTATGTGATCACCGTCGACGCGATCGCATGCATGCCGGCGCACGGACGCACGCGCCGGTCGGCGATGCCAACGCGCGCGGCGCCGCATTTCCCGAACTGTGGAACGACGCGACGCGCAGCCTTGCAGCCGGCTTTCGATCGACGCGGCCGAACGCACGTTTGGAGCGCGTGCTCGAATCTGCCGCGCGCGGCCTGTCGACGTTCTCCTTGACTCTTGGCGATGGCCGGCTATGCTTCGACGCATAACCCGTGAGTTATGAATCTGAATGTCCGCTGCTCAAGACCTGCTGTTCAGGACGCTTGCCGACCCGACGCGCCGCGCGCTGTTCGAGCGGCTGTGCGAGGAAGGCGAGTTGACCGTCGCTGCGCTGACCGCGCATGCAGGCGTGTCGCAGCCGGCCGTGTCGAAGCATCTCGGCGTATTGAAGCAGGCCGGCCTCGTGATCGATCGTCACGAAGGGCGGCAGACGCATTACAGCGCGCGGCCGCATGCACTCGCGCCGCTCGCCGACTGGACGAACCGGATGGCCGGTTTCTGGCAGGACCGGTTCGACGCCCTCGAGGATCTGCTGAAAAGGATGGATCAATGAATGCCGATCGCCGCACCGAAACGCGTTCCGTCGTCGTCGAACGGGAACTGCCGCATCCGCCGGAGAAGGTCTGGCGCGCGCTCACGCAACCGCATCTGCTCGAAGCGTGGCTCATGGCCAGCGACTTCGAGCCGGTCGAGGGCCATGCGTTCCGCTTTCGCGCGGACTGGGGCGAGGTCGACTGCGAGGTACTGACGATCGAGCCGCAGCGTACGCTGCGCTACACCTGGGCTGCGTACGGTCTCGAAAGCATCGTCACGTGGACGCTCGCGCCGACGTCTGCCGGCGGCACGCATCTGCGGATGGAGCAGACCGGCTTCCGCACCGATCAGGAGCAGGCATACCGCGGCGCGCAGGCCGGCTGGCCCGCGTTTTTCGACGCGCTCGCGCAGCTGCTCGCGCGCGGCGACGACGACACGCAGGCACGCGCATGACGGCCGCGGACACGAGCGCGCAGGCGCGCATCGACGCACTGATCGCCGGCATCGCCGACTGGCGCGGCGCCACGCTTGCCGAACTGCGGCGGACGATCCTCGCGGCCGACGCCGGCATCGTCGAGGCATGGAAATGGATGGGCAGCCCCGTGTGGGAGTGCGACGGGACGATCGCGGTCGCGAACGCGCACAAGGGCAAGGTGAAGCTGACGTTCATGCACGGCGCGCAGCTGCCCGATCCGCACGCGCTGTTCAACGCAGGCCTCGAAGGCAATGCGCGCCGTGCGATCGATTTCGTCGAAGGCGACCGGATCGACACGCGCGCGCTGAAGGCGCTCGTGCGCGCGGCGATCGACTACAACCGCGCGCATCTGAAGAAGAACGCGCGAGCGGGCGCCGGCTCGGGCGCCGGCGCGAAAGCGGCGCGAAGCCGCAACGCGGCGTGATGCGCTAGCCGCAAGCCGGCGCGCGCATCGGCGCCATGTCGCGCGCGAAATGGGCAGGCAAAAAAAACGCCGACACGAGGTCGGCGTATCCAAATCGGCCGTCACCGCCCGCGAGGCGGCAACGGCACCTGCAAAGCGGCGCGCTTATGCGGCGAGCAGCGAGCGCAGCACGAACGGCAGGATGCCGCCGTGCTTGTAGTAGTCGACTTCGATCGGCGTATCGATGCGCAGCAGCACCGGCACGCGCTGCGTTTCGCCGTTCTTGCGATGGATCACGAGCGTGACGTCCTGCTGCGGCTTGAAGTCGTCGCCGAGGCCTTCGATGTCGTACGTCTCTTCGCCGGTGATGCCGAGCGACTGCACGCTGTCCGCGCCCTTGAACTGCAGCGGCAGCACGCCCATGCCGACCAGGTTCGAACGGTGGATGCGCTCGAAGCTGCGCGCGATCACGGCCTTCACGCCGAGCAGCTGCGTGCCCTTCGCGGCCCAGTCGCGCGACGAGCCCGTCCCGTACTCTTCGCCGGCGAACACGACGGTCGGCGTGCCTTCGTCGATGTACTTCATCGCCGCGTCGTAGATCGACAGCTGTTCGCCGCTCGGCTGATGGATCGTCAGACCGCCTTCGACGCGCGTGCCGTCTTCCTTCGCCGGGATCATCAGGTTCTTGATCCGCACGTTGGCGAACGTGCCGCGCATCATCACGTCATGGTTGCCGCGGCGCGAGCCGTAGCTGTTGAAGTCGGCCTTCTGCACGCCGTTTTCCTTCAGCCACTTGCCGGCCGGCGAGTCTTCCTTGATCGAGCCTGCCGGGCTGATGTGGTCGGTCGTGACCGAGTCGCCGAAGATGCCGAGCGCGCGGGCGCCCTTGACCGACGCGATCGACTCGGCCGGCTGCATCGAGAAGTCGTGGCCGAAGAACGGCGGTTCCGCGATGTAGGTCGACTTCGGCCAGTCGTAGACCTGGCCCGATTCGCCCTCGATCTTGCTCCACAGATCGCCCTTCTTCGTCAGATGCGCGTAGTTCTTCTCGAACTTTTCCGGATCGAGCGCGAACTTCAGCAGCGACTGGATTTCTTCGCTCGACGGCCAGATGTCGCCGATGTAGATGTCCCGGCCGCCCTTGCCCTTGCCGACCGGCTCGGTCATCAGGTCGCGCGTGATGTTGCCGGCGATCGCGTAGGCGACGACGAGCGGCGGCGACGCGAGGAAGTTCGCGCGGATGTTCGGGTGGATCCGCGCTTCGAAGTTGCGGTTGCCCGACAGCACGGCCGCCGCGACGATGTCGTTCTTCGTGATCGCCTCGTTCAGTTCCGGCGTCAGGTCGCCCGCGTTGCCGATACAGGTCGTGCAGCCGTAAGCGGCGACTTCGAAGCCGAGCTTCGCGAGATAGGGCAGCAGGCCCGTCTTCGTCAGGTATTCGGTCACGATCCGCGATCCCGGCGCGAGCGACGTCTTGATGTGCGGTGCGACGGTCAGCCCGGCCTCGACGGCCTTCTTCGCGAGCAGGCCGGCCGCGAGCAGCACGCTCGGGTTCGACGTGTTCGTGCACGACGTGATCGCGGCGATCAGCACGTCGCCGTTCTTCACGGTGATGCCGTTGCTCGTCTTGTACTCGGCGTCGAGATCCTCGGCCTTCTTCGCGAAGCCGTTTTCCGCGACGGGCTTCGAGAACAGCTCGCTGAACGTCGACTTCACGTTGCCGATTTCGATGCGGTCCTGCGGACGCTTCGGGCCTGCGAGCGACGGCGCGACCGTCGCGAGGTCGAGCGTCAGCGTCTTCGTGTAGTCGATGTCGCCGGCCTTCGGAATGCCGAACAGCTTCTGTGCCTTGAAGTAGTTCTCGAATGCAGCGATCTCCGCCTGCGTGCGGCCCGTGCCTTCGAAGTACTGGATCGTCTTCTCGTCGACCGGGAAGAAGCCCATCGTCGCGCCGTATTCGGGCGCCATGTTCGCGATCGTCGCGCGGTCCGGCACCGACAGCGACTTCGTGCCTTCGCCGAAGAATTCGACGAACTTGCCGACGACCTTCTCCTTGCGCAGCATTTCGGTGATCGTCAGCACGAGGTCGGTCGCCGTCACGCCTTCGCGCAGGCGGCCCTTCAGTTCGACGCCGACGACGTCCGGCGTCAGGAAGTACACCGGCTGGCCGAGCATGCCCGCTTCGGCCTCGATGCCGCCGACGCCCCAGCCGACCACGCCGATGCCGTTGATCATCGTCGTGTGGCTGTCGGTGCCGACGAGCGTGTCCGGGTAGTAGATCGTGTCCGCGCCGTCGCTCTTCTTGTGCACGCCGCGCGCGAGATACTCGAGGTTCACCTGGTGGACGATGCCGACGCCCGGCGGCACGACCTTGAACGTGTCGAATGCCTGCATGCCCCACTTCATGAACTGATAGCGCTCGTTGTTGCGCTGGAATTCCAGCTTCATGTTCAGGTCGAGCGCGTCCTTCTGGCGGAAGTAGTCGATCTGGACCGAGTGGTCGACGACGAGATCGACCGGCACCAGCGGCTCGATCTTCTTCGGATCCTTGCCCGTGCGCTGAGCGACGCCGCGCATGGCCGCGATGTCGGCGAGCAGCGGCACGCCCGTGAAGTCCTGCAGCACGACGCGCGACACCACGAACGGAATCTCGTCGACCCGCTTCGCCGTCGGCTGCCAGTTGGCGAGCTGCGCGATGTGCTCTTCGGTGATCTTCTTGCCGTCGTAGTTGCGCAGCACCGACTCGAGCACGACGCGGATCGACACCGGCAGGCGCTCGATCTTCGTCTTCAGTTCCTTGCCGAGCTGCGGCAGCGAATAGAACTTGCCTTTGCCGGAACCGCTGTCGAATTCCTTGAGGGTCTTGTGCAGATTGTGGGCCATGGTGATTTTCCTGGGTTAAGGCGAGGAAAGAAGAGCTCCTGTTTGTTCTGTACCTGACGGCTAGATCATATACAGATCGACGTATTCATTGACCGGCATCGCTTCGAGCTTTGCCTGGTCCAGCGACACGTCGAGAATCGCTTGTTGCTGCTTTGCCGGAAAGCGGCGCGCAAGGTTCGTGCGGAACTTGTCGACCAGCAGCGGGATGCCGTCGGCGCGGCGCCGCCGGTGGCCGATCGGATATTCGACCGCGACTTCGGCAAGCGTCGATCCGTTCGCGAACTCGATCGTCAGCGCATTCGCGATCGACCGCTTGTTCGGATCGTGGTAGTCCTTCGTGAACTGCGGATCTTCGACGCAGATCGTCTTCGCACGCAGCGCGTCGATGCGCGGGTCGGCCGCGACCGCGTCTTCGTAGTCGGCAGCGGTCAGCCGGCCGAACAGCAGCGGCACGGCAACCATGTATTGAATGCAGTGGTCGCGGTCGGCGGGATTCGCGAGCGGCCCCTGCTTGTCGATGATGCGGATCGCGGCGGCGTGCGTGCGGATCGTGATCCGCGCGATCTCGTCGGTCGAGCGGCCGGCCGCGGCCAGCGCATCGTGCAGTTGCAGCGCAGCCTCGACGGCCGTCTGCGCATGGAATTCGGCGGGAAACGCGATCTTGAACAACACGTTTTCCATCACGTAGGTGCCGTACGGACGCTGAAAGCGGAACGGCTTGCCGCCGAACAGCACGTCGTAGAAGCCCCACGTGCGCGCGCTCAGCGCGGACGGATAGCCCATTTCGCCCGTCTTCGCGATCAGCGCGAGGCGCACCGCGCGCGAGGTCGCGTCGCCGGCCGCCCACGACTTGCGCGAACCGGTGTTCGGCGCGTGGCGGTAGGTGCGCAGCGGATGTCCGTCGACGAACGCGTTCGATACCGCATTGATCAGCTCGTCGCGCGTGAGCCCGAGCAGCCGCCCGACGACGGCCGTCGAGGCGACCTTCACGAGCAGCACGTGGTCGAGCCCGACCGCGTTGAACGAATTTTCGAGTGCGAGACAGCCCTGGATCTCGTGGGCCTGAATCATCGCGATCAGCACGTCGCGCATCGCGAGCGGCGCCTTGCCGGCCGCGACGGCGGTGCGGGACAGCCAGTCGGCCGTCGCCAGGATGCCGCCGAGGTTGTCGGACGGATGGCCCCATTCGGCGGCGAGCCAGGTGTCGTTGAAGTCCAGCCAGCGGATCGTCGCGCCGATGTCGAACGCGGCCTTGACCGGGTCCAGCTGGAACGAGGTGCCGGGCACCTTCGCGCCGTTCGGCACGATCGTGCCGGGCACGACGGGCCCGAGCAGCTTGGTGCAGGCAGGGTAGGACAGCGCCTCGAGTCCGCAGCCCAGCGTGTCGATCAGGCAATGCCGCGCCGTCTCCAGCGCGAGTGCGCTGTCGATTGCACCGGCATTCAGCACGTAGTCGACGATGTCGACGAGTACCGTATCCGGAGCGGGGCGGACGTTGGAGACCGGAGCGGACATCGAGGCGCCTGTGCGGAGCGTCCTTAGTCGACGGCCGGCTTGAGCTCGTTTGCCTGCGTCGGTGCGGCGCCGCCTTGCGCCATTTCCGGCGTCACGCATTCGTCGGCGAGACGCTCGCCGCCGTTCGCGTCGGTAAACAGCATCGCCTTGCTCGGGATCACGACGAGCTTGAAGCCCGCTGCCGGATCGTAGAACGTGTCCGCGCCGGTCGTCGTCGCTTCGCGCGGCAGCTTGTAGTTCTTCTTCGCCCAGTGGACCGTGACGACCTGGTCGCGTTTCATGTCGCCGGCGAGGTCGAACGACAGCCCGTCCTTGCACGACCACTTGACTGCGCCGTCCGGCACCGGATCGACCTTGGCGGCTGCGCGTGCCTGCGCCTTCTTGCTGCGCGGGATGATGCGCTTGGCCGGCGCGGGGCGCTTGGCCGTCTTCTTCGCGGTCGTGCCCTGTGCGAACGCGCTCGGCGCCGAGACCAGCATCGTGGCGGACAGCGCGCCGATGACGGTGGCGATCAGGAGTTTCTTCATGGAGTCAGAACCTTTCGATAATCAGTTGACAAAGGCCGGCAGGTCGAGCTGCCGGCCGGTTTGAAACTGCACGCGCCCCGAAAGCGCGCAGCGGCCGCTATTTTCACCTATTTGGCCGCGCATATTTCAGGTTTTCGGGCTCCGTTACGTTTTTTGTCGTTTCGCAAACCGGCGGGCCGATCGTGCGCCGTCGACGCGCGGAAATCCGCGGGACGCGCGGGCCCGCGAGCGGCCGCTCACGTGGCGTCTCCGGCGGCCGACGAACCGAACAGCGGCGCGGCTTCGGGCGGCACCGGCTGGCCCGTCGCACGCGCGCGACGCAGCACCGACCAGTAATAGCGGTAGCTCGCGCGGTCGTGCAGCGTGTCGCCGTGGCGCGTCGGCCCCCAGTCGGCCGCCTGCGCGGCCAGCAGGATCTCGGCGGCGAGCGCGATCTCGTCGGTGCGCGGCGCGAACGCGTCGACGATCGGCCGGATCTGCGCGGGATGGATGCTCCACATCCGCGTGAACGCGAATTCGTCGCGCGCGCGGCGCGCATCGCCGGCGACGACGCTCATGTCGCGCACTTCGGTGGTCACGTTGTGGGACGGCGTCTTGCCGTGCGCATGGCATGCGGCCGCGATCTCGAGCTTCGCGCGGCGCACGAGCGGATGCTCGAACTGGCCGGGCGAGCGCATCGCGGTATCGGGAATCGCGCCGTGGTGCGCGGATACGAAATCCATCAGCCCGAAGCTCAGCGTGCCGACCATCGGCAGCGCGGCGAGCGTCGCGGCCTGCACGAGCGCGCCGTGCGTCTCGACCAGCACGTCGACCGGAATCGGCTGCGCGATGCCGAGCTCGCGACGCGTGCCTTCGATGAACGCGCACATTTCGGCCGCATCGGCGGCGTTCGCGATCTTCGGCAGCGTCAGGTAGGCGGGCGCACGCGCCGCGCGCAGGATGATGCGCACGTCGTCGCGCCAATGCGGATGGGAGAAGTCGTGGATGCGGGCGCCGACGCGCCCGAAGCGGTTCTCGGCGCTGCCGAGCAGCTCGGCGACGAGTTCCGCGTGCGCGGCTTCGTGGCCGACGGCCGCGCCGTCCTCGCAGTCGAGCGTGATGTCGAACACCGGGCCCAGCTCGGCCTGCAGCGCAAGCGACTTGCGCATCAGTTTCTCGCTGCCCGCGTAATGATCGCAGCATGGCAGGATCGCGGGCGGCGACGCACCGTCGTACAACACTTGTGCAGGAGTAAGCGCGGGCATCTCTTCTACGTCAGGAAGCGGGCAACGTGGAGAATATCGGATTCGGACGCGTTCTGCGCTGACGCGCGACGGCAAAACGCGTCCGGATCGGATGGCCGGCGCGGCGGCGTGCCGGCCGGCCGTGCCGGGCCGCGCGCACGCGGCCCGACAGGCGCTCGATGCCGCCTGCTTAGTTCTTCAGCAGGTGAGCGACGCCGTCGCGCTCTTCGAGCAGCTCGGCGAGCGTCGCGTCCATCTTCTCGCGCGAGAACGCGTCGATCTCGAGGCCTTCGACACGCTTGTATTCGCCGTTTTCGCAGGTGACCGGCACGCCGTAGATGATGTCTTCGGGAATGCCGTACGAGCCGTCCGACGGAATGCCCATCGTGACCCACTTGCCGTTCGTGCCGAGCACCCAGTCACGCACGTGGTCGATCGCCGCGTTGGCCGCCGACGCCGCCGACGACAGGCCGCGCGCTTCGATGATCGCCGCGCCGCGCTTGCCGACCGTCGGGATGAACGTGTTGCGGTTCCATTCGTCGTCGTTGATCAGCTTCAGCAGCGATTCGCCTTCGGCCGTCGCGAAGCGGAAGTCGGGGTACATCGTCGGCGAGTGGTTGCCCCACACGGCGAGCTTCTCGATCGACGCGACCGGCTTGCCCGACTTCGCCGCGAGCTGCGACAGCGCGCGGTTGTGGTCCAGACGCAGCATCGCGGTGAAGTTCTTCTTCGGCAGATCCGGCGCCGACTTCATCGCGATGTAGGCGTTCGTGTTCGCCGGGTTGCCGACGACCAGCACCTTCACGTCGCGGCTCGCGACTTCGTTCAGCGCCGCGCCCTGGACCGTGAAGATCTCCGCGTTCGCCGACAGCAGATCCTTGCGCTCCATGCCCTTCGAACGCGGACGTGCACCGACCAGCAGCGCGACGTCGGCGTCCTTGAACGCAACCTTCGGATCGTCGGTGATCACGACGCCCGCGAGCAGCGGGAACGCGCAATCGTCGAGTTCCATCACGACGCCTTTGACGGCGGCTTGGGCTTGCGGGAGGTCGAGCAGTTGCAGGATGACCGGCTGGTCCTTGCCGAGCAGGTCGCCGTTCGCGATGCGGAACAGCAGCGAGTAAGCGATTTGACCTGCGGCGCCGGTGACGGCAACGCGCTTTGCGGGCTTAGCCATTGAAAATCTCCAGGACGGGATGAAGCGATGGACGCTAGGTAAAACGCCATTCTATGCGCGTTACACGAAGCGTTGCTTTGAAAGCAGGGCGGAGGACTCGCGAGGCAGGCGCGGTGAACCTGGAGACGGCCGTGGCACGTAGCCGGGGACGCGCTGTCAGCACCCGCGAACCCTTGCTCGCCCCGGAGTGTAGGAGCCGACAGGCGCAAAGTCAAACGGTATCATATGTCTTATATAAGACAGATGTTTTGCGCAATTTGAGTGGACGGAAAACTGCGGTTTGTGATGAAATGCGCGCCATGACATCGAACCAGGCGAATACCGCGAATCCGACCGGCGCAGGCAGCCCAGGGCAGCCGGGCGCGAGCGATTCCGCGCCTGCATCCGCGGCCGCGCAGTCGCCGACGTTCAGCCCGTTATACCAGCAGATCAAGGCATTGATCACGCAGAGCCTCGAAAGCGGCGAATGGAAGCCGGGCGAGATCATTCCGAGCGAAGTCGAGCTCGCGGCGCGCTACAAGGTCAGCCAGGGCACCGTGCGCAAGGCGATCGACGAGCTGGCCGCCGAAAACCTCGTGGTCAGGCGGCAGGGCAAGGGTACGTTTGTTGCGACGCACAATGAGGAGCGCGCGCAATTCCGTTTCCTGCGGCTGCTCGCGGACGACGGCGCCGAGCACGCGCACGTGAGCCGGCTGCTCGAATGCCGGCGCCTGCGCGCACCGGCCGAGATCGCGCGCCAGCTCGAGCTGAAGCCGGCCGATCCGGTCGTGCAGGTGCGGCGCCTGCTCGAGTTCGAGGGCGAGGCGACGGTGCTCGACGAGATCTGGCTGCCGGGCGCGATGTTTCGCGGCCTCACGTTCGAGCGGCTCAGCGAGTACAAGGGGCCGCTCTACGCGATGTTCGAAACGGAGTTCGGCACGCGCATGATCCGGGCGTCGGAGAAGATCCGCGCGGTGGCGGCGGAGCCGACGGTGGCCGACCTGCTGCACGTGCCCGCGGGCTTTCCGCTGCTGTCGGTCGAGCGTGTGTCCTATACCTATGGCGATCGGCCCGTCGAAGTGCGGCGCGGCTGGTATGTCACGACCGGGTACTACTATCAGAACGACTTGAGCTGACGACGTATCGGCGCAAGCGCCGTGCATTCGCGTTCGACACGTTCGCGAAGCACGTTTCGGGCCGCCTTTGTTCTCGTTCGCGTAACGATCCAGAGCAGACTTTCGCTGCAGCGCGATATAAAAAGGCGCTAAAATTGCGGATTAGTGTGACAACATAAGTAGGGGTCTAGCATGACTGACGCAGTAAGAAAACCGAGGCCGGAATACCGGAACATCGGATTCGGCGACATCACGATGAATTATCGCCTGCCGCTGGCGGCGAAGTTGTCGATCCTCCATCGAGTCAGCGGCGCGCTGCTGTTCCTGTTCCTTCCGTTCCTGCTGTTCCTCTTCGATCAGAGCCTCACGTCCGAGCTCAGCTTCGAAGTCTTCAAGGCCTTCCTCTCCAACATCGTCGTCAAGCTGATCGTCCTCGTGTTGTCCTGGGCGTTCTTCCACCATTTCTGCGCCGGCATTCGCCACCTGCTGATGGACGTCAACCACGACGCCGTCTCGAAGGAAGGCGGCAAGCGGACGGCAGTCGTCGTCTTCGTCGTCTCGATCGCGCTGACGATCGCCATGGCACTCAAACTGTTCGGAGCATTCTAAGAAAATGGCAGCCAACAACCGAATCGGCTCGAAGCGCCTCGTCGTCGGCGCGCACTACGGCCTGCGCGACTGGCTCGCGCAGCGCGTCACCGCCACGATCATGGCGGTCTACACGGTCATTCTGCTCGTCCTGTTCTTCGGCGCGCACGACTTCTCCTACGAAGGCTGGGCGTCGATCTTCTCCGCACAATGGATGAAGCTCGCGACCTTCGTGACGCTGCTTTCCCTCTTCTATCACGCATGGGTCGGCGTGCGCGACATCTGGATGGACTACGTGAAGCCCGTCGGTGTGCGCCTGCTGCTGCAATCGCTGACCATCGTCTGGCTGCTCGCATGTGCGGGCTACGCCGCGCAGATTCTCTGGAGAGTGTAAAGAATGGCTGCAATCAAAACTTCCCTCCCGCGTCGCAAGTTCGACGTCGTGATCGTCGGCGCGGGCGGCTCCGGCTTGCGCGCGGCGCTGCAACTGTCGCGCGCGGGCCTGTCGGTCGGCGTGCTGTCGAAGGTGTTCCCGACCCGTTCGCACACGGTGGCCGCGCAAGGCGGTATCGGCGCGTCGCTCGGCAACATGAGCGAAGACAACTGGCACTTCCACTTCTACGACACGATCAAGGGCTCCGACTGGCTCGGCGACCAGGACGCGATCGAATTCATGTGCCGTGAAGCGCCGAACGTCGTGTACGAGCTCGAGCACTTCGGCATGCCGTTCGACCGCAACGCCGACGGCACGATCTATCAGCGTCCGTTCGGCGGCCACACCGCGAACTACGGCGAAAAGCCGGTCCAGCGCGCCTGCGCGGCCGCCGACCGTACCGGTCACGCGCTGCTGCACACGCTGTACCAGCAAAACGTCGAAGCGAAGACGCAGTTCTTCGTCGAATGGATGGCGCTCGACCTGATCCGCGACGCGGACGGCGACGTGCTCGGCGTGACGGCGCTCGAAATGGAAACGGGCGACGTCTACATCATGGAAGGCAAGACGACGCTGTTCGCGACGGGCGGCGCAGGCCGGATCTTCGCGGCGTCGACCAACGCGTTCATCAACACCGGCGACGGCCTCGGCATGGCGGCGCGCGCAGGCGTGGCGCTGCAGGACATGGAGTTCTGGCAGTTCCACCCGACCGGCGTGGCCGGCGCGGGCGTGCTGATCACCGAAGGCGTGCGCGGCGAAGGCGGCATTCTGCGCAACGCGAACGGCGAGCGCTTCATGGAGCGCTACGCGCCGACGCTGAAGGATCTGGCGCCGCGCGATTTCGTGTCGCGTTCGATGGACCAGGAAATCAAGGAAGGCCGCGGCGTCGGTCCGAACAAGGACCACGTGCTGCTCGACCTGTCGCACATCGGCGCCGAGACGATCATGAAGCGTCTGCCGTCGATCCGCGAGATCGCGCTGAAGTTCGCGAACGTCGACTGCATCAAGGAGCCGATCCCGGTCGTCCCGACGATCCACTATCAGATGGGCGGCATCCCGACCAACATCCACGGTCAGGTCGTCGGCACGTCGCGCGATCACAAGGAGCCGATCAATGGCTTCTACGCAGTGGGCGAATGCTCGTGCGTGTCGGTGCACGGCGCGAACCGCCTCGGCACGAACTCGCTGCTGGACCTCGTGGTGTTCGGCCGCGCGGCCGGCAACCACATCGTCGAGCAGGTGAAGAAGCAGAAGGAACACAAGCCGCTGCCGGCCGATGCGGGCGAATTCTCGCTGGCGCGCCTGAACAAGCTCGACAAGTCGAGCTCGGGCGAGTACACGCAGGACGTCGCGAACGACATCCGTGCGACGATGCAGAAGCATGCAGGCGTGTTCCGCACCTCGGCGCTGCTGAAGGAAGGCGTCGAACTGATGGACGGCCTCAAGCAGCGCGTCGAGCACATCCATCTGAAGGACAAGTCGAAGGTGTTCAACACCGCGCGCGTCGAAGCGCTCGAGCTGGAGAACCTGATCGAAGTCGCCCGCGCGACGATGGTCTCGGCCGAGGCGCGCAAGGAAAGCCGCGGCGCGCACGCGCACAGCGACTACGAGCACCGCGACGACGAGAACTGGCTGCGTCACACGCTGTGGTACAGCGAAGGTGACCGCCTCGACTACAAGCCGGTTCAAATGCAGCCGCTGACGGTCGAGTCCGTGCCGCCGAAGGCGCGTACGTTCTAAGCCGAATCAAAGGAATCTGAAATGGCAAAACGCATTTTTGAAGTCTACCGCTACGATCCGGACAAGGACGCGGCGCCGCGCATGCAGACGTACGAGCTCGAGATCAAGCACGAGCGCATGTTGCTGGACGCGCTGGTCAAGCTGAAGGCGCTCGACGAGACGCTGTCGTTCCGCCGTTCGTGCCGCGAAGGCGTGTGCGGTTCGGACGCGATGAACATCAACGGCAAGAACGGGCTCGCGTGCCTGACGAACCTGAACGACCTGCCGCAGAAGATCGTGCTGCGTCCGCTGCCGGGCCTGCCCGTCGTGCGCGACCTGATCGTCGACATGACGCACTTCTTCAACCAGTACCACTCGATCAAGCCGTACCTGATCAACGACGCGCCGCCGCCGGAGAAGGAACGTCTGCAGTCGCCGGAAGAGCGCGACGAACTCGACGGCGTGTACGAGTGCATTCTGTGCGCAAGCTGCTCGACGTCGTGCCCGAGCTTCTGGTGGAACCCGGACAAGTTCGTCGGCCCGGCCGGCCTGCTGCAGGCGTACCGCTTCATCGCGGACAGCCGCGACACGGCCACCGGCGAGCGCCTGGACAACCTGGAAGACCCGTACCGTCTGTTCCGTTGCCATACGATCATGAACTGCGTCGACGTCTGCCCGAAGGGCCTGAACCCGACGAAGGCGATCGGCAAGATCAAGGAACTGATGGTCCGCCGCGCGGTTTAATGATGATGACCCCCAAGCTCACTTCGTTCGCCGCCCCCCGACGGGGCGTCGACGCCCTTGGGGCTGCCCTGCGGGTGCCTTTGTGATGAGCGACCACTCGCACCAATCCGACCCGCACCGCCGCGCGCGCCTTCGCTGGCGCGCCCGGCGGGGTCTGCTGGAGAACGACATCGTCTTCGAGCGTTTCTTCAGCCGATACGAGCATGACCTCACCGATGCAGACGTGGGCGCGTTGTCGCGCCTGCTCGATCTGAGCGACAACGACCTGATGGACTTGCTCCTTGCGCGCAAGGAACCAGAAGGCGACCTTGACAGCCCCGACGTTCACCGGCTGTTGGAGATGCTGCGCAACGTGTAACGCGTTACGCCCGTTATCGAATCCCGTTTCTTTATTTCGATTGAGGATGTGCCATGACTCCGTCTGATGTTAAAGCCACGCTATCGTTCAGCGACAATTCGCCGAGCGTCGAACTGCCGATCTACAAGGGCACGATGGGCCCGGACGTGATCGACATCCGCAAGCTGTACGGCCAGACCGGCAAGTTCACGTACGACCCGGGCTTCATGTCGACGGCGTCGTGCAATTCGGCGATCACGTACATCGACGGCGACAAGGGCGAGCTGCTGTATCGCGGCTACCCGATCGACAACCTCGCGCAGAACGCCGACTTCCTCGAGACCTGCTATCTGCTGCTGAAGGGCGAGCTGCCGAACGCAGCGCAGAAGAAGGAATTCGTCGACACCGTCACGAAGCACACGATGGTGCACGAGCAGATGCACTTCTTCTTCCGCGGCTTCCGCCGCGATGCGCACCCGATGGCGATCCTGGTCGCCGCGGTCGGCGCGCTGTCGGCGTTCTACCACGACTCGCTCGACATCAACGATCCGCGTCACCGTGAAGTGTCGGCGATCCGCATGATCGCGAAGCTGCCGACGCTCGTCGCGATGGCGTACAAGTACAGCATCGGCCAGCCGTTCGTCTATCCGAAGAACGATCTGTCGTACAGCGCGAACTTCATGCGGATGATGTTCTCGAATCCGTGCGAAGAGTATCAAGTCAACGACGTGCTCGTCCGCGCGCTCGACCGCATCCTGATCCTGCACGCCGATCACGAGCAGAACGCATCGACCTCGACGGTCCGTCTCGCGGGCTCGTCGGGTGCGAACCCGTTCGCGTGTATCGCAGCCGGTATCGCGTGTCTGTGGGGCCCGGCGCACGGCGGTGCGAACGAAGCCGCGCTGAACATGCTCGAGCAGATCGGCACGCCGGAAAACATTCCCGAGTTCATCAAGCAGGTGAAGGACAAGAATTCGGGCGTGAAGCTGATGGGCTTCGGCCACCGCGTGTACAAGAACTACGATCCGCGCGCGAAGCTGATGCGCGAAACGTGCTACGAAGTGCTGAACGAACTCGGCCTGCACGACGATCCGCTGTTCAAGCTCGCGATGCAGCTCGAAAAGATCGCGCTGGAAGACGAATACTTCGTGTCGCGCAAGCTGTACCCGAACGTCGACTTCTACTCGGGCATCGTTCAGCGCGCGCTGGGCATCCCGACGTCGATGTTCACCTGCATCTTCGCGATGGCACGTACGGTCGGCTGGATCGCGCAGTGGAACGAAATGATCGCCGATCCGGAGCAGAAGATCGGTCGTCCGCGTCAGCTGTTCATCGGCGACACGCCGCGCGAAGCGAAGCCGCTGAACGCACGTTAAGCCGTGCACGACGCGAGCCGGCCGGCAGGCCGCTCGCGTCCGGCGTTTGCCGCATGCCGCACCCCGGTGGGTCATCCCGCCGGGGTGTTTTCATTTGCGCGGCGTGCGTTTGCGCCGCTCGAGCGACGGCGGGCGCGTGTCGAGCGGCGGTGCGTCGGCGTCGGTGTCGGGCGCGCGGCCGCGTTGCGCGAAGCACTGCCGGTACGCGCCGGGCGTCATGCCGCGCGCCGCGAGAAACTGGCGATTGAAGTTCGCCGGATTCGGAATCCCGCAGCGCGCGGCGACCGTCGCGATCGGCCAGTCGGTCGCGACGAGATGGCGGCACGCGTGCGCGATGCGCAAGCGCTGCACGTAGCGGCCGACGCTTTCGCCGAGATGGCGGACGAACATCCGCTGCAGCGTGCGTTCGGACAGATGCGCGACCGCGGCGAGCGCGCCGATGCGCAGCGGTTCGTGAAAATGGCGGTCGATCGCATCGAGCACGCGGTCGAGGCGTTCGGCTTCGGGCGCGTCCGCGTCGCTGGCCGCGCGGCCGTCGTGCCGCTCGTAGGCCTGCGCGGTCGCGAGCGGTTCGCCGCCGGCTTCGGCGAGATCGGCCAGCGTATCGAGCGCCGCGGCGAGGCGCACGCGCGGCGACGGATCGAGCAGTCGCGGCAGCCTCGCGCGCATCGCGCGCGCGGTCTCCGTATCGAAGCGCAGGCCCGGCGCCGCGCGCCGCAGCAGCGAGCGCAGCGGCACGTATTCGGCGCAGCAGTCCGCGAGGCGGCGTACCCAGTCGCCGTCGAACCAGACGACGAGCGCGACTTCGGGCGCATCCGGGTCGATGCGCGCGTTCGACGACCAGGTATGCGGAAGATTCGGCGGCACGAGGACGAGATCCTCGTCCGCATAGCGCGCGACGTGATCGCCGATGAAGCGCCGGCCGCGGCTGTTCAGCGTGAGCGTCAGCTCGTATTCCGGATGGCGGTGCCACTCGAACGGAATACGCGCGAGCTGCCGGTGATACACGCGGATCGAACAGCCCGGGGCGAACGTCACGTGTTCGTATTGCGGTTTCATCGCGGGCTCCGGGCGAGGGCGGTCGCGGCGTCGTGGCATGATCGGATCGATCGTCACGACGGAGCGAAGCCATGTTTTCACATGTTTGCGTAGGCGTCAGCGACACCGCGCGCGCGTACGACTTCTATGCGCCGCTGTGCGCGGCACTCGGACTGCGGCTCAAGTTTCGCGAGCCCGACGGCTGGTGCGGCTGGATGCCGGCCGATACCGCCCGTCCGCTGTTCTTCTTCGGCCGGCCGCTCGACGGCCGCGCGCCCGAACCGGGCAACGGCTACACGATCGCGTTCGACGCGCCGACGCGCGCGCACGTCGACCGCTGCCACGCACTCGCGCTGCGGCACGGCGGCAGCTGCGAAGGGCCGCCCGGCCTGCGCCCGCACTATCACCGCGACTACTACGGCGCGTATTTCCGCGATCCGGACGGCAACAAGCTCTGCGTGGTCTGTCATCGGCCGGCGTGACGCAGTGTTGTCAGGATTGTATCGATTGTTGGCCGGATAGCGGTGAACATCGCGCCGCGCCGGGCTTACGCTGACGACTCATCACGACACGCTTGAGCGAGGAGACAGCCATGCCCCTGACGATCGACGATCTGCCCGCCGCGATCCGCGCGGCAAAAAGCGCGCTGCGCGCGAAGCTGCCCGAGTACGCGTCGGCGTTTCGCGAACTCGAAGGCGACATCGCGCGCCAGGTCGACGCGATTCGACGTGCGCATGCACACGGTCGCGACGTGATTCCGGTGCTGCAGTACACCGACATCGCGAACGGCGCGGTCGATCCGCACGCGATCGCGGCGATTCGCACGCATGGCGCGGTCGTCGTGCGCGGCGTGTTCGATCCGCGGCAGGCGCGCGACTGGAACGACGAGATCGGCGCCTATCTCGACGCGAACCGCTTTGCCGAGCGGCTGCACGCGCGCGCCGAAGACCGCTATTTCGGCAATCTCGCGTCGGGCAAGCCGCAGATCTACGGCGTGTACTGGTCGAAGCCGCAGATCGCCGCGCGGCAGTCGCCGGCGCTCACGCAGGCACGCATTTTCCTGAACCGGCTGTGGCGCCATGCGGACGGCGCACGCGTGCACTTCGATCCCGACCGCGTGCCCGCGTATGCGGACCGGATCCGGCGCCGGCCGCCCGGCTCGACGTCGCTCGGGTTGTCGCCGCACGTCGACGGCGGCTCCGTCGAGCGCTGGCTCGGCGCGAATTTCCGGCAGGTCTATCGTCACGTGCTGGCCGGCCGCTGGCGCGACTACGATCCGTTCGATGCGGCGTTCCGGCCCGATGTCGAGGAGATTCCGTCGCCGGCCGTGTGCTCGATGTTCCGCACGTTTCAGGGCTGGACCGCGCTGACGCCGCAAGGGCCGGGCGACGGCACGCTGCAACTGATTCCGGTCGCGAACGCGATGGCGTATGTTGTGCTGCGTGCGCTGCAGGACGACGTCGCCGACGACGACCTGTGCGGTGCGCGCCCAGGCCGCGCGCTGTCGATCCTGCCCGAGTGGCACGCGCTGCTGCTCGATGCGCTTGTGCCGATTCCGCACATGGACCCGGGCGACGCGGTGTTCTGGCACGGCGACGTCGTGCATGCGGTCGAGGACGCGCATCGCGGCAGCGGCGACAGCAACGTGATGTACATCGCGGCCGCGCCCGGCTGTGCGATGAACGATGCGTACCTGCGGCGTCAGTGGCCCGCGTTCGTGCGCGGCGAGAGCCCGCCCGATTTTCCGGCCGATCATTTCGAGGTCGAGTTCGACGGCCGCGCGCGCGAAGCCGATCTCAGCACGCTCGGCCGCGCGCAGATGGGGGCCGATCTCGGAGCGTAGTCGGCGCGGCGCCGTCTCGTCCCGGCCGATCGTACGAATGCGCACCGCGTGTCCCGGACGGTGGCTGTTCGTCTCCGCCCGCCGTACCAGGCGGCGGGCGGGGCCCCATGCACAGGCACCCGCCGAATCGGCTGCGCGCCGCGCGCAATTCGACGCAATCGGCTGCGGGCGCGCGCCAAATCGACGCGAATTGCGCAATTTGGCTTCCGATAATGGTCCGACACAACGCAAGCCGTGCCGCGCGACGCGATGCGCGGCGATGACCCTGGAGAAGCCGATGCAATTCACGCAAGCGATCGTTCGCCGCCCCGCGCCGACCTGTGGCGCGGGTCTCACCACGGCCGCGCTCGGCGCGCCCGACTACGACAAGACGCTCGCGCAGTTCGACGCGTACTGCGACGTGCTGAGCGCGCTCGGCGTCGCGGTGACCGAGCTGCCGCCGTTGCCCGCGTTTCCCGATGCCCATTTCGTCGAGGACGTCGCGGTCGTGACGCCCGAGTTCGCGGTGATCACGCGCCCCGGTGCGCCTGCGCGGCGCGGCGAGACCGTGCACATCGAGGCGGCGCTCGCCGCGCATCGCGATCTGCTGCCGATGCGCGCCGGCCGCCTCGACGGCGGCGACGTGATGCTCGTCGGCAAGCGCTTCTATATCGGCCTGACGAGCCGCACCGACGCGGAAGGCATCGCCGAGTTCGAGTCGCTGGTGTCGCGCTACGGTTATTCGGTCGTCGCGGTGCCGGTGGCCGCGGGCCTGCATCTGAAGTCGGTCGTCAATGCGCTCGGCGACGACACGCTGCTCGTCACCGAAGCGCTCGCCGCGCATCCGGCCTTCGCCGGGTATCGACGGATCGCGATCCGCGCCGAGGACGAATATGCGGGCAACACGCTGCGCGTGAACGGCACGCTGATCACGCCGGCCGGCTATCCGCGCGTGCACGACGCGATCGCGCCGCTCGGCCTGCCGCTGCACGTGATCGACACGAGCGAATTCCGCAAGATGGACGGCGGCCTCACGTGCCTGTCGCTGCGGTTCTAGCCGATTGGCGCGCAGTCGCTTCGGCCGGATAATGTGGCCCGCGCGGGACCGGAGCAGGCGTTCCGCGCACCAGCCACGACCCGACCGGAGCGAATGCGGATGACCGACAAGAAGATGCAGCTCGACAAGATCGATCTCCGGATCCTCGACATCCTGCGCACCGACGGCCGGATTTCCTACCGGAAGCTGTCGGAACTCGTGAATCTCACGCCGCGTCCGTGCCAGGCACGTGTGGAACGGCTCGAGGCGCTCGGCGTGATCGCGGGTTACCGCGCGGTGATCAACGCGCCGCGCGCGACCAAGCCGATCGTCGTGATCGCGCAGATCGTGCTGGCCGATCACGGGCGCTCGCAGGCGCCGTTCGAGGACGAGATGCGCGCGAATCCGGCCGTGCTCGATTGCTGGCTCGTCAGCGGCACGTTCGATTTCGTCGTGCGGATCGCGTGCGAGGATCTCGACGAATACCGCCGAATCGCGAATGCGTGGCTCGACAGCCCGCGCTTCCGGATCGAGAAGATCGTGACGACGGCCGAGCTGCAGGCGATCAAGCGCAGCGTCGTTTGACGCGACCGTGCGCGCCGCGCCGTCGTGCATGGAGCGCGCGGCGGGATGGAAGCGCGCCGGGTTCGATTCGACCAACCGGCACGATCATCGATCTGCATTCCGAAGCGAATCGATCGGGGCCGAATTCAGTCAGGGTGAATACGATGGATGCGATACAAGCGGCGACGAAGGCGGCCGCGCCGGCCGCAGCGGGGCTCAAGCGCCGGTTGCAAAGCCGCCACATCGCGATGATCGCGATCGGCGGCTCGATCGGCACGGGGCTGTTCGTGGCATCGGGGGCGTCGGTGGCGCAGGCGGGGCCGGGCGGCGCGATCGCCGCGTATGTCGCGATCGGGATCATGGTGTATTTCGTCGTCACCGGCCTCGGCGAGATGGCCGCATTGATGCCCGTGTCGGGATCGTTCGCGATCTACGGCGAGAAATACGTCGACAAGGGTTTCGGCATCGCGCTCGGCTGGACCTACTGGTATAGCTGGGCGGTGACGATCGCGATCGAGCTCGTCGCCGCGCAGATCGTGATGCGCTACTGGTTTCCGGCGGTGCCGGGCGTGTGGTGGGGCGCCGGCTTTCTCGTGCTGATCTTCCTGCTCAACACGTTGTCGGTGCGCGGTTTCGGCGAATCCGAGTACTGGTTCTCGCTGATCAAGGTCGTTACCGTCGTCGCGTTCATCGCGGCGGGGCTGCTGATCGCGGCCGGCGTGATCGGCAGCGGGCATCCCGTGGGCTGGCGCAATTTCACGACGGGCGATGCGCCGTTCGTCGGCGGCTCGCATGCGATGATGAGCGTCGCGCTGATCGCGGGATTCTCGTTTCTCGGCACCGAGCTCGTCGGCATCACGGCCGGCGAATCGGCGAACCCGCGCCAGACGATCCCGCGCGCGGTGAAGCAGATCTTCTGGCGCATCATGCTGTTCTATGTGCTCGCGATCTTCGTGATCGGGCTGCTGGTGCCGTACACCGATCCGAACCTGCTCAAGAGCGACGTGACCGACATCGGCGTGAGCCCGTTCACGCTCGTGTTCAGCCATGCGGGCTTTCCGCTCGCCGCCGGCGCGATGAACCTCGTGATCCTCACGGCGGTGCTGTCGGCCGGCAACTCCGGCACCTATGCGGCGACGCGGATGCTCTACAACCTCGCTGCCGAGGGCCGCGCGCCCGTGATGTTCGCGACGCTGTCGCCGGGCGGCGTGCCGCGCAATGCGCTCTACGCGACGATGGCGGTCGGCGGGCTCTGTTTCCTGACGTCGCTGGCGAGCAACCAGAGCATCTATCTCTGGCTGCTCAATACGGTCGGCATTACCGGTTTCATCGCGTGGCTCGGCATCGCCGTCTGTCATTACCGGTTCCGCAAGGGCTTCGTGAAGCAGGGGCACCGGCTCGACGAACTGCCGTATCGCGCGAAGTGGTTCCCGTTCGGGCCGCTGTTCGCGATCGCGGTCTGCATCGCGATCTCGCTCGGGCAGGATTACCAGGCGTTCTTCGCGGCGCGCATCGACTGGATGGAAGTGCTATCGATCTATGTGTGGATTCCGCTGTTCGTCGCGATCTGGTTCGCGTATCGCCGCGCGCACAAGAGCCGGCTCGTGCGCTACGACGAGATGGAGATCGGCCCGTGGCTGACCCGCGCGGTGGACGAGCGCGCGGCAACGCAGGCGCGCGCGGACGGCGCGTAACGTTCGGCCGCCCGCCGGCAGCGCTACGCGTCCAGTTCCGGGTAGTGCCGGAAGATTCCCATGTCGTTGAACGGAATGCGGCGTTCCGACGCGAGATAGCGCGCAATCGGCGGATGCTGCTCGACGCGATCATGCAGCGCGACGAGCCCGGCGATTTTCTTCTCCTCGCGCTTCATCGCCTTCGGGAACGCATAACGCAGCCCTTCGATCAGCTGGAACGTCGACAGATCCGCATAGCTGAGCGCGTCGCCGGCGAGGTAGCCGCTCTGGTGCGGATTCTGCGCGAGTACGCGCTCGAAATAACCGAGAAACTTCGGCAGGCGATGCGCGAGGAAATCGGCCGAGCGCTCGGCGGCTTCCGCCTTCTGATCCTCGTAGTACAGACCGCTGCCGATCGGGTGGTGCGTATCGTGAATCTCGGTGACGAAGTCGGCGATGGTCAGCTGCAGCTGATGCACCCACAACCGTCCCGCTTCGTCGTCGGGCGCGAGGCCGAGCCGCGTGCCGAGAAACAGCAGAATGTTCGCGGTCTGCCCGATCACGACGTCGCCGGCCTTCAGAAACGGCGGCGCGAACGGCACGCATTCGGCTTTCGTGCTGTCCATCATCCGCATCATGGCCGACACGCCCATGCCGCGTCCCGACTCGCGCGCGACGTCGATGTAGTCCGCTTCGGCCGCTTCGAGCGCGAGCCGCACATATTCGCCTCGGCCCTGGATCTCGGGCCAGTAATAGAGTTCATATCGCATGCCGTTCTCCTGCCCGACGCCGCGGGCGTTGCGAAATCGTGATGGCGCGGCGCGCGTGCGCCCACGCCGTGCGAATAGACAGTCTAGGCAATCGCAAAAAAATTGCTGCACGCGCGACGACGTGCGATGCGTCGCGCTCGCCGCCGATGAAACGAATGCGCGCGTGCTCGCCATATGTGGAGCGCGTGTGTCCACCGGCGAAACGATCGAGCGATTGCACGCGTGGGATCGCCCGCTTCACCGCAATTTAACAAACGCCGACTACGATGCCGCGTCGTCGATCGAAAGAGGTGCAGCGATCCGGTTCGCCCTGCGCCTTGTCTTCCGTCGCTCGAACATGCGACTCCCCGATTGTCATTTCCCGTGGCCGCGAACGCGACGCCGACATCTATCCGGCCGGTGTCATTCGCACGACTTCGCATTTTTCATGAAGCAGAATCCATTGACTTCCTCACGCAGAAAATTCCTGGCGGTTGCGCCGGCCGCGGCGGCCGCGCCGCTGCTGAGCGCATGCGGCGGCGACGACGTCGCATCGGCGCCCGTCACCGATGCCGCGCTGGCTGCACAGATGTCCGCGAAGCTGAACGCGCAGCTCGGCGATGCCGCAACGGTCGACGCGATGCTGCCGGCGCTCGCCGACGCCGGCTTCGCCTGGGCACTGCCGACGATCCCGGCGGCGCAGGTCGGCGCGATCGTCGCGTACAGCTTCGGCAATCGCCCGAATGCCGCAAGCGGCAACACCTCGAGCACGGGCGGCAACCAGTCGGCGCTGCCCGATCCGGGGCCCGTCAACGAAGCGCTGGCGGACGCCGTCTACCGCATTCGCCAGCTCAAGCCCGTCAAGGTCTACGCGCAGTGGGAAATCGCGCGCTTTCTCGTGTCGAAGTACGGGATGGGCACCGATGTGCTGACGTCGATCGAACCGGTGATCGCGAGCGACGGCTCGATCGTCTACCTGAGCACGGCCGGTGTCGCGGCCGCGGCCGTGCAGCGCGCGGGCGGCGCGGCCGCGATGGGCAACGTCGCGGTGGTCGGCCATCGCGATCACGCGAAGCGCTGCATCCAGACGTCGCAGCAGGCGGGCATGCAGGCGGCTGCGGTCGCCGAGGTCGCGTTGCCGACCGTGTACGACCCGCAGTCGGGCCAGCCGTGGACGCGCAACCGCAGCCTCTATCTCGTGCACGACATGTACGCGCAACTGCTCGGCCGCGCCGCAGCCGCGACGATGCAGGCGTTTCCGAAAGGCTGACGCCTTGCGTTTTCCCACACGAATCTCACGACCATGACGACCCGCCGCCATTTCCTGACGTCCACTTCGTTGTTCGCCGCATCGTGCGCTGCCGCTGCGCCTGTCTTCGCAAGCGATGTCCCCGCTTCGGATGCGGAGCTGCAGCGCCAGATGCTCGGCAAGCTGACGAAGGAGCTGAACGATTCCACAGTCGCTGCCGACGAGACCGGTTACTTGTTCGACACGTTTTTCTCGTGGACGCCGCCGACCGTCGAGGCTACCGCCGTCAACACGATCACCGCGTTCAGCTTCGGCAGCCGCGCGGCGGCATCCGGCGCCGCGCCGGTGCCGGGCCCCGTGAACGAGGCGATTGCCGACGCCGTGTTTGCGCTCCGGCAAAAGCTGGCCGTGCCCATCTATGCGCAGCAGGAAGTCGCGAGCGTGCTCGCGTCGAAATACGGTCTGACGGCCGGCATCACGTCGATCGCGACGCCGGCTCCGAGCGCCGGCAACCCGATACCGACGCCTGACGGCGTTGCGGCCGCGATCGTCAAGCAGGCCGGCTCCGCCGCTGCGCTCGGCAAGGTCGGCGTGATCACGCATCTGGATCAGGCGTCGCTCGCCGTCCGCGTGTCGAAGGCGGCGGGCATGCAGGCTGCCGTGCCGGCCGGGCTGACGCTGCCGTCGCTCTACGACACGGCCGCGCAGGTGCCGGCCATGCGGCGCCGCGATCTGTACCTGCTGAGCAACGCGGGCGTGCAGCTCGGCATGCTGCGGCTCGAGCTGATCAATCGCGAATACCCGAACGGTTGAGATGCCGCGCAGATACGGCACATCGCTTTCCTCCACCCACTTCATCTCCGGAACCGTCATGTCCCTTCACCTTTGGATGCGTGCCGCACTCGTCGCCGCGCTCGGCTCGCTCGTCGCACTGATCGTCGCGGCGTGCGGATCGTCGTCGATGCAGGCGAGCGGCCAGCAGCAGATTCGCCACGTCTTCGTGATCACGCTCGAGAACGAGAACTACGCGACGACGTTCGGTGCGAACACGAAGGCGCCGTATCTCGCGACGACGCTGACCGCGCAGGGTGCATTCGTCCAGCAGTACTACGGCACCGGCCACGTGAGCCTCGACAATTACATCGCGATGATCAGCGGCCAATCGTCGACGGCCGATACGGCGAACGATTGCATGACGTACGCCGACCTGAAGCTGACCGGCATGACGTCTGACGGTCAGGCGATCGGCACCGGCTGCGTCTATCCGGCGAGCATCAAGACGCTGCCCGATCAGCTCACGGCGGCCGGCTTCACATGGAAGGGCTACGAGGAGGACATGGGCAACGATCCGTCGCGCGAAGCGGCGACCTGCGGCCATCCGACGCTGAACACGGTCGACCTGACGCAGGCCGCGCAGGCGCCGAGCGCCGCGGTGCCGGCCGGCGACCAGTACGCGACGCGGCACAATCCGTTCGTGTATTTTCATTCGATCATCGATTCGCCCGATTGCGCCAGGAGCGTCGTCAACCTGAACAATCTGGCGAACGACCTGAAGTCGATTTCGACCACCGCGAACTTCAACCTCATCACGCCGAACCTGTGCAACGACGGGCACGACGCGCCGTGCGTGGACGGCCAGCCGGGCGGTCTGACGAGCGCGGATGCGTTCCTGAAGAAGTGGGTGCCGCTGATCACGTCGTCGCCGGCGTTCCAGCAGGACGGGCTGCTGATCATCAACTTCGACGAAAGCAGCTACGCGAGCGTCACGCAACCGTCGCCCGGCGTGACCGACCTCACGTTCTCGGGCACCACCTGCTGCAGCCAGCAGCCGGGGCCGAATCTGCCGGCGTTCCCGCAGACCTCGTCGCTGAGCTACAAGGGCGCGACGATCAACCTGACGAAGCAGAGCTTCGGCGGCGACCAGACGGGTGCCGTGATGATCTCGAAGTTCATCAAGCCCGGCACCGTGTCGACGGTCGCGTACAACCACTACGCGATGCTGAAGAGCATCGAGGATATCTTCGGGCTCGATCACCTCGGCTATGCGGCGCAGCCGGGCCTGCAGGGTTTCGGCAGCGACGTGTTCACGAATCTGTGACGGCGGCGCGCATGGGATGGGCGGCAGCGGGGCGCAGCGGATGGCGAACGCTGGGCGTCGCGCTCGCGCTTGCAATCGGTTTCGGCGCGATGCAGGTCGCGCCGGGCGCGGCGGCGCCGTCGGCCGACGCAGACGGCGCAGCCGACGCACGCGAAATGGCCGCGCTCGGCAAGCTGATGTTCTTCGATCCGTCGCTGTCGGCGTCGGGCCGGATGTCGTGCGCGACCTGTCACAGCCCTGCGCACGCGTACGGGCCGCCGAACGGTCTCGCCGCCCAGTTCGGCGGTGCGGACCTGAAGCGGCAAGGCACGCGCGCGGTGCCGAGCCTGCGTTACGTGCTGAGCCGTACGCCGGCCTGGTCGCATGCGCAGGCGGCCAGCATGGCCGAGCGGCTGACGGAAACCGACAACGCGCCGATCGGCGGCTTCGGTTGGGACGGCCGCTTCAACCGGCTGCGCGACCAGGCGAGCTTTCCGCTGCTGAATCCGGACGAGATGGCGAACCCGAGTGCGGAAGCCGTCGTCGCGAAGCTGCGGCGCGCGCCGTATGCGGATCGCTTTCGCCGCATATTCGGCGCGCACGCGTTCGACGATCCGACCCAGGCGTTTGCGAACGCGACGCGCGCGATCGAGCGTTTCGAGCTCGACGATCCGAGCTTCCATCCGTACACGAGCAAGTTCGACTACTACCTTGACGGCAAGGTCGCACTGAGCGCGCAGGAACTGCGCGGCAAGCGGTTGTTCGACGATCCCGCGCGCGGCAACTGCGCGTCGTGTCACATCGATCAGCCGGGCGTGAACGGCGCGCATCCGCTGCTGACCGATTTCACGTTCGAAGCGCTCGGTGTGCCGCGCAACCGCGAATTGCGAGCGAATGCGAATGCCGCTTACTACGATCTCGGGCTATGCGGCCCGTTGCGGACGGACCAGACGGCCGACCGTGCGAACTGCGGGCTATTCAAGACGCCGTCGCTGCGCAACGCGGCGTCGCGCCGCGTGTTTTTCCACAACGGCCGCTTTCACACGCTGAAGGACGCGCTGCGCTTCTACGTGCAGCGCGATACCGATCCGGCGAAGTGGTATCCGGCCGACCGGCGGGGCCGCGTCGTCCAGTACGACGATCTGCCGCCGCAGTTGCGCGTGAACGTCGACCGGACCGACGAGCCGCTCACGCGCAAGCGCGGCGAGCGCCCGGTCTGGAGCGAGCGCGATATCGAGGACGTCGCGGCGTTCCTTGCGACGCTCGATGACGGATACGTGTTGCCGGTCCATACGGCGGGCCGGCGGCTGTCGCCGTGATGCCGGGGGCGCGCTGCGCGCGGCAGCGTCGGCTGCGTTGCGCGCTTCGCGCCCCGTTTGCCGGGTAATGCCGATACAGGTATTGGCACTACCATCCAAACCACTGTTTTTAATGGGTTTTTCGGCGTTTCGCGTGCGCCGTTGCGCGTTCTGCGTGGCATAATCGACCGCATCCGCAAGGCTTGATGTCACAACGACCCCGCATACCCATGGCACAGACTCTCTACGACAAACTGTGGAATTCCCACGTCGTCCACACCGAGGAAGACGGCACGGCATTGCTGTATATCGACCGTCAACTGCTGCATGAAGTCACGAGCCCGCAGGCGTTCGAAGGGCTGAAGATCGCGCAGCGTCCGGTGTGGCGCATCAGCGCGAACCTGGCCGTGTCCGACCACAACGTGCCGACCACCGATCGCAGCCACGGCATCGCCGATCCCGTCTCGAAGCTGCAGGTCGACACGCTCGACGCGAACTGCGATGCGTTCGGCATCACGCAGTTCAAGATGAACGACGTGCGTCAGGGCATCGTGCACATCATCGGGCCGGAGCAGGGCGCGACGCTGCCGGGCATGACGATCGTGTGCGGCGATTCGCACACGTCGACGCACGGCGCGTTCGGCGCGCTCGCGCACGGCATCGGCACGTCCGAAGTCGAGCACGTGCTCGCGACGCAGACTTTGCTGCAGAAGAAGAGCAAGAACATGCTCGTCAAGGTCGAGGGCGCACTGCCGCGCGGCTGCACAGCGAAGGACATCGTGCTCGCGATCATCGGCAAGATCGGCACGGCAGGCGGCACCGGCTATGCGATCGAATTCGGCGGCTCGACGATCCGCGCGCTGTCGATGGAAGGCCGGATGACGGTCTGCAACATGGCGATCGAAGCCGGCGCGCGCGCGGGCATGGTCGCCGTCGACGACACGACGATCGACTACCTGAAGGGCCGTCCGTTCGTGCCGACCGGCGCGGAATGGGATCAGGCCGTCGAATACTGGCGCCAGTTCAAGTCGGACGAAGGCGCGCATTTCGATCGCGTCGTCGAGCTGAACGCGGCCGAGATCGTCCCGCAGGTCACCTGGGGCACGTCGCCGGAAATGGTCACGTCGATCGACGGTCGCGTGCCCGATCCCGAGCGCGAGAAGGATCCGGTCAAGCGCGACGCGATGGAGCGGGCGCTCGCCTACATGGCGCTCGAACCGAACACGCCGATCGAATCGATCAAGGTCGACAAGATCTTCATCGGCTCGTGCACGAACGCGCGCATCGAGGACATCCGCGCGGCCGCGTACGTCGTGAAGAAGCTGAACCGCCGCGTCGCCTCGAACGTGCGGCTCGCGATGGTCGTGCCGGGCTCGGGCCTCGTGAAGGCGCAGGCCGAGCGCGAAGGCCTCGACAAGGTGTTCACCGATGCGGGCTTCGAATGGCGCGAGCCGGGTTGCTCGATGTGTCTCGCGATGAACGCCGACCGCCTCGAGCCGGGCGAGCGCTGCGCCTCGACGTCGAACCGCAACTTCGAAGGCCGGCAGGGCGCGGGCGGCCGCACGCACCTCGTCAGCCCCGCGATGGCGGCGGCCGCGGCGATCGAAGGCCATTTCGTCGACATTCGCAAGCTGGGGTAACGCGTGACGGCATCGAAATGGGTTGCGCGGCTCGCCGCCGCGCTGGCGCTCGCAGGGCTCGGCTTCGGTCTCGCGGGCTGCAACACCGTCCGAGGCTTCGGCGAGGACGTCAATGCCGCCGGCAGCGCACTGAAGCGCGCCGCGGAGTGACCCCGCCGAGAATTTGTCGATGTGCGCCGGCCGCGGGCCGGCCCTTCAACCGGATAGACGGATCATGGAAAAATTCACAGTGCATACCGGCGTCGTGGCGCCGCTCGATCGCGAGAACGTCGACACCGACGCGATCATTCCGAAGCAGTTCCTGAAGTCGATCAAGCGCACGGGCTTCGGTCCGAACGCGTTCGACGAGTGGCGCTATCTCGATCACGGCGAGCCCGGCCAGGACAACTCGAAGCGTCCGCTGAACCCGGACTTCGTGTTGAACCAGCCGCGCTACCAGGGCGCGTCGATTCTCGTCACGCGCAAGAACTTCGGCTGCGGCAGCTCGCGCGAGCACGCGCCGTGGGCGCTGCAGCAGTACGGCTTCCGCGCGATCATCGCGCCGAGCTTCGCGGACATCTTCTTCAACAACTGCTTCAAGAACGGGCTGCTGCCGATCGTGCTGACCGAGCAGCAGGTCGATCATCTGATCAACGAGACGGTCGCGTTCAACGGCTATCAGCTGACGATCGATCTCGAGGCGCAGGTCGTGCGCGCGCCGGACGGCCGCGACTATCCGTTCGAGATCACCGCGTTCCGCAAGTACTGCCTGCTGAACGGTTTCGACGACATCGGCCTCACGCTGCGTCACGCGGACAAAATCCGCCAGTTCGAAGCGGAGCGGCTCGCGAAGCAGCCGTGGCTCAACAACAAGCTGGTCGGCTGAAGTCGTCCTTCGGGCGGGCGCGCGCGCCGCGCGTTCGCCCGCCAGCCATCACCCCTTATTCAGTCAGGAACAACGCATGAAGATTGCAGTGCTGCCGGGCGACGGCATCGGTCCGGAAATCGTCACCGAAGCGGTGAAGGTGCTGAACGCACTCGACGAGAAGTTCGAACTCGAACAGGCGCCGGTCGGCGGCGCGGGCTACGAGGCGAGCGGTCATCCGCTGCCGGACGCGACGCTGAAGCTCGCGAAGGAAGCCGACGCGATCCTGTTCGGCGCGGTCGGCGACTGGAAGTACGACTCGCTCGAACGCGCGCTGCGTCCCGAGCAGGCGATTCTCGGCCTGCGCAAGCACCTCGAGCTGTTCGCGAACTTCCGTCCGGCGATCTGCTATCCGCAGCTCGTCGACGCGTCGCCGCTGAAGCCCGAACTTGTCGCGGGCCTCGACATCCTGATCGTGCGCGAACTGAACGGCGACATCTATTTCGGCCAGCCGCGCGGTGTGCGCGCGGCACCGGACGGCCCGTTCGCGGGCGAGCGCGAAGGCTTCGACACGATGCGCTATTCGGAGCCGGAAGTGCGCCGCATCGCGCACGTCGCGTTCCAGGCCGCGCAAAAGCGCGCGAAGAAGCTGCTGTCGGTCGACAAGTCGAACGTGCTCGAGACGTCGCAGTTCTGGCGCGACATCATGATCGACGTGTCGAAGGAATACGCGGACGTCGAGCTGTCGCACATGTACGTCGACAACGCGGCGATGCAGCTCGCGAAGGCGCCGAAACAGTTCGACGTGATCGTGACCGGCAACATGTTCGGCGACATCCTGTCGGATGAAGCGTCGATGCTGACGGGCTCGATCGGCATGCTGCCGTCGGCGTCGCTCGACAAGAACAACAAGGGTCTGTACGAGCCGTCGCACGGTTCGGCGCCGGACATCGCGGGCAAGGGCATCGCGAATCCGCTCGCGACGATCCTGTCGGCCGCGATGCTGCTGCGCTATTCGCTGAACCGCGCCGAGCAGGCCGACCGCATCGAGCGCGCGGTCAAAACGGTGCTCGAACAGGGCTACCGCACCGGCGACATCGCGACGCCGGGCTGCAAGCAGGTCGGCACGGCGGCAATGGGCGACGCGGTGGTCGCGGCGCTCTGAGCGGCCGGCAAGTCACGATGTAGAAAGGGCGCGAACGGGCCGAAAAAAATCGGTTCGTTCGCGCACGGTTGGCCGTTGTGCGGGCAACCGGCTTTGTGTAGACTCGAACGATGGCGCTGATTTCCCTGATCTCCCCGGTCCTGAAACTCCACGGCAACACTGCCCGTGCGGGTGCGCGCGCCATCGTCATCACGAAAACCATTACCACGAAAACGATCATTAAACGCTGATCGTCCGTCGTGCCCGCCTGTTTCCCCGCGCGGTCACGCCGGGGGCGGAAATGGCGGGGAAGCTCCATTCAAAGGGTTAGTCATGAACGTAGGTCTCGTAGGTTGGCGCGGCATGGTCGGCAGCGTCCTGATGCAGCGCATGCAGGAAGAGGGCGATTTCGACCTGATCGAACCGGTGTTTTTCAGCACCAGCAACTCGGGCGGCAAGGCACCGTCGTTCGCGAAAAACGAGACCACGCTGAAGGACGCGACCAACGTCGACGAACTGAAGAAGTGCGACGTCATCATCACGTGCCAGGGCGGCGACTACACGAACGACGTGTTCCCGAAGCTGCGCGCGGCGGGCTGGAACGGCTACTGGATCGATGCGGCTTCGTCGCTGCGGATGAAGGACGACGCGGTCATCATCCTCGATCCGGTGAACCTCGACGTCATCAAGGACGCGCTCGTCAAGGGCACGAAGAACTTCATCGGCGGCAACTGCACGGTCAGCCTGATGCTGATGGCGCTCGGCGGCCTGTTCCGCGAGAACCTCGTCGACTGGATGACGGCCATGACGTATCAGGCCGCGTCGGGCGCGGGCGCGCAGAACATGCGTGAACTGCTGTCGCAGATGGGCGCGCTGCACGGCGCGGTGCAGCAGCAGCTCGCCGATCCGGCATCGGCGATCCTCGACATCGATCGCCGCGTGCTCGCCACGATGAACAGCGACGCGATGCCGACGAGCCATTTCGGCGTGCCGCTCGCGGGTTCGCTGATTCCGTGGATCGACAAGGATCTCGGCAACGGCATGTCGAAGGAAGAATGGAAGGGCGGCGCCGAAACGAACAAGATCCTCGGCAAGCCGGCGATGGGCGAGCCGGGCTCGATTCCGGTCGACGGGCTGTGCGTGCGGATCGGCGCGATGCGCTGCCACTCGCAGGCGCTGACGATCAAGCTGAAGAAGGACGTGCCGCTCGACGAGATCAACGGCATTCTCGCGTCGGCGAACGACTGGGTGAAGGTCGTGCCGAACGAGCGCGAAGCGTCGATGCACGATTTGTCGCCGGCGAAGGTCACCGGCACGCTGACCGTGCCGGTCGGCCGTCTGCGCAAGCTCGCGATGGGCGGCGAATACCTGTCGGCGTTCACGGTCGGCGATCAGCTGCTGTGGGGCGCGGCCGAACCGCTGCGCCGCATGCTGCGCATCCTGCTCGACAAGTAAGACGAGATCGTGCGCCGGCCGGCGCGCGATGCGACGCGCCTGCGTGCCTTCAACGGGCTGCAGGCGCGTTTTTTATCGGCGGGCGCCGTGCCCGAAAATGCGAAAGCCCCGAACCGCTCTCCCGGCCGGGGCTTTCTTGCATCGATTCCTTTGGCACGAGGAAGTGACGCGGTGCGCAGTATAAGGCACGCAGTCGGTCTGCATGTTGATAATGTTGTCGGGATTTACATCAATTGATGCTCGGTTTTTGATAATGGCGTGCGGCGCGCAGCGGCGCATCGGTCGCCTGTTCCGGGTCGTGCGCGCCGACGAATTCGGCCCGAACGCGATCGTGTGAAGTAAACTACGCGGTTACGACGCGCAGACCGGCCGAAAGCGTCGCGTTCAGCGCGACGCTTTTGCATTTCTGCGGCGACTTTACTGACGCTTCCAAACGCGAATCCCAGCTGCGCACGCGCGCGGCGATAGAGCCAACGATGTCCCGAATTTCCTTGTTTCCGCGTCGATCCCGTCTGTCGCGCGCCGTCTGCGGCGCGCTGGCGGTGCTGGCGCTCGGCGCGGCCGCCTCGACGTGGGCGGCCGGCACCGGCGATGCGCCTGCGCCTGCCGTCGCATCCGGCAATCCGGCGCCGCTGACCGTGACGGTCCAGCCGGGCCAGTCCCTCAACGACATCGCGATCGCGGCGACGCAGTCGCACGATCCCGCCGTGCTCGCGCGCGCGGGCCGCGCGCTGTTCGACGCGAACCCGCAGGCGTTCATGAAACGCGATCCGAGCCGGCTGAAAGTCGGCGCGACGCTGACGGTGCCCGCGCTCGACGCGTCGGGGGCCGCGGTCGCGGCGGGCGTGGCCGCGCCGGCGGCGGCATCGGGGGCAGCGAGCGCCGCTGCCGCGTCGGGCGCTGCGGCGGCCGTGCAGCACGCTTCGGCCGCTACGCACGGTGCATCGGCGCCCGCAGCGGCCGCGCCGATTCAGCATCCGGCCGCATCGGGTGTCGCGCATGGCGCGAGCGCGCCGGCCGGTGCGTCGTTCATCGCGCCGTCGTCGGACGCGGCGGCCGCGCGTGGTGCGTCCGCGGCCGATACGGCTTCTGCGGCCGCGGCGGCGGCCGGCGCGAGCGGTCCTCACATGTGGAGCGGCACGATTCAGCCGGCGCCGTCGTCGGCGAGCGATGCGACCGCGCAATCGTCCCAATACGTGCCGCCGACGTCCGGCGCGCATGCGCCGGCCGGTGCGGCGCCTGTGGCCGCCGCGTCGCAGCCGCGGCCGTCCAGTCTGCAGCAGCTGCTTGCACTGAAAAATCGCGTGCTGATGGAACTGCAGAAGCACGGCATCGGCAAGCCGGCCGCGACGACGGCGCCGGTTGCCCCTGCACCGACCGCGCCCGTCACGCCGCGTGCGTCGGACGACGCGGGCGCGTCGTCGGCCGCTGCGGCATCGGGCGCGGACGCGGCGTCGGGCACGGCCGCGAGCGCGGTCTCGCCGGCGTCGACGTCCGTGCAGGCGAGCGCGCCGGTTGTCGCGACACCGCCGGCAAATCGCGGCGAGCCGATCGACTGGCGGCCGGCTGCACTGGCCGGCGCGGCCGTCGTCGTGCTCGCGGGCGGGCTCGTGTGGCGCAAGCGCCGCAAGCATCGTCACGCCGAGGCGGTAGCGGCCGGTTCCGCGGACGACGCTTCGCCGTCCGCCGAGCAGGCGCTGCCGATCGAACCGGAGACGCCGGTGTCGCGCGACGTGGTGTCGGACGTGGATTTCGCGGCCGTTGCTTCGGCAGCGGCGGAGGCGGTTGCGCCGACGAACGAGGTCGCGTCCACGCCGGAAGCGACGAAACCTGAAGGGCCGAACCGGGAAGCAGCAAAACTGGAAGCGACGAACCGGGAAGCGGTGAAAGCGGAAGCGTCGAACCGGGAAGCAGCGAACCGGGAACCGACGAGCTGGGAAGCGACGAATCGGGAAGCGGCTGAACCCCAAGCCTCGAACCTGGAAGCAGCGAATCCCGAACCGAAGAACCCGCTGGACGACCGACCGCAACCGTCTTCGTCCGCCCTCGAGCCGGCCCACCCGACGGACGGCGCACCGCTGCCGCACGACGCGAAACCGGCCTTCGACGCCGAACCGACCGCACCGCTCGCGTCCTCCGTCCCGGTCGCAGATGCCGCCGCGTCGTCGACTACCGATCCGCAACACGCCGCGCTGATGCAGAACGCGATCACGGCGCTCGGCAGTCTCGACATGCCGCTGCCGCCGCGCGCGGCGGGCGAGACGTCGTCATCGAGCGACGAAGCGGAAGCCGCCCATATCGCAACTAACGGTCAAACCGCGCCGCGCCCGCCAGTTGGCGCGAACGATACGTCCACCGACCATTCGGCCGACCACGAAGACGAGCTCGAATGGGACGACGACGCGCCGCATGCCGACACGTCCGCGCGCCCGGCCGCGCCGTCGCCGCTGTCGCCGCTCGGCGGCGCGCAGTTCGGCGCGCTGAATCTCGATTTCGACCTCGACCTGCCGTCGGCGCCGGGTGCGGAGCTGCCTGCGCTGACGCCCGAGGAGCTCGCGCGCATCGCACGCAACAAGCTCGATCTGGCGGCCGAATATGTCGAGCTGGGCGACCTTTCCGGCGCACGCACGCTGCTGCAGGAAGTGGTCGACGCGAACGATGCGGCGACGCGCGACGATGCGCGCGCGATGCTCGCGAAACTGTCGGAAGACGCGTGATGCGGATCGCGCTGGGCATACAGTACGACGGCGCCGCGTTCTGCGGCTGGCAGGCGCAGCCGCACGGCAACACGGTGCAGGACGCGCTCGAGCGCGCGCTCGCGGAGTTCGCGCGCGTGCCGCTGCATACGACGGTCGCGGGGCGCACCGACACGGGCGTGCACGGGCTCGGACAGGTCGTGCATTTCGACACCGAGCTCGACCGCGCGGACTTCTCGTGGGTGCGCGGCACGAACGCGTTTTTGCCGCCGACGGTCGCCGTGCAATGGGCGAAGCCGATGCCGGACGCGTTCCACGCGCGCTTCTCCGCGTTCGAGCGCACCTATTACTATGCGCTGTACGTGCATCCGGTGCGTTCGCCGATGCTCGACGGCCGCGCGGGCTGGATCCACACGCCGCTCGACGACGACGCGATGCGCGCCGCCGCCGCGCATTTGCTCGGCGAGCACGACTTTTCGGCGTTCCGGTCGTCGGAATGCCAGTCGAAGACGCCGGTGAAGCATGTGTACGAGATCGACATCCGCCGCGTCGGACACTTCCTGCATTTCCGGTTCCGCGCGAACGCGTTCCTGCATCATATGGTGCGCAACCTGATGGGCTGCCTCGTCGCGGTCGGGCGCGGCCGCTATCCGGCCGACTGGGTCGCCGACGTGCTGGCCGGCCGCGACCGCAACCGCGCAGCGCCCACCTTCATGGCCGACGGGCTGTATCTCGCGCACGTCGGCTACCCGGCGGAATTCGCCGTCCCGCCCGCGCAGCTCGGCAGCGTGCCGTGGAGCAGCGTCTGGGCCGACCTGGACCCGCAACCATGAACGATCCCGTTTCCTCCCGCTCGCCCGCCGAGTCAGCCGAATCCGCCGTGCCGTCGCGCACGCGCATCAAGCTGTGCGGGCTGTCGCGCCCGGACGACGTGCTGCATGCCGCCGCGCTCGGCGCCGATGCGATCGGCCTCGTGTTCTACGCGAAAAGCCCGCGCGCGGTGACGATCGCGCAGGCGGCCGAGCTCGCGCGTCTCGCGCCGCCGTTCGTGTCGGTGGTCGGCCTGTTCGTGAACGCGACGGCGGCCGAGATCGAAGCGGTCGTACGCGACGTGCCGCTCACGCTGCTGCAGTTTCACGGCGACGAAACGCCGGAGCAGTGCGATGCGCTCGGCCGGGCGGCGCGCCTGCCGTGGGTGCGCGCGGTGCGCGTCGGGCCCTCGACGCAGTCGGCCGATTTGGTAGAATCGTCACTTCATTACTCGAAAGCGCGCGGCCTCCTGTTCGACACACTGGTGCCGGACTACGGCGGCAGCGGCAAGGTCTTCGATTGGTCACTTATTCCCGCAGAGCTCGCGCGTCGGGCCGTTTTGAGTGGTGGCTTGAACGCGCAAAACGTCGGTGACGCGATCCGCCAGCTGCGTCCATTCGCTGTCGATGTCTCGAGCGGCATCGAAGTGGAGGGCGCAAAGGGCGTGAAGGATCACGCCCGAATGGCGGCGTTCGTGCGCGCGGTGCGCGACGCGGACGCCCGGTGATGCCAGCCGGTGCGACTCCCACAGCGGGGCGCACCGACCGATCGAGAGTGACACATCATGTACAACCTTCCTGACGATCGCGGCCACTTCGGCCCGTATGGCGGCATATTCGTCGCCGAGACGCTGATTCACGCGCTGGACGAACTGCGCGGCGCGTACGCGAAATACCAGAACGACCCCGATTTCGTCGCCGAATTCCAGCGCGAACTGAAGTACTTCGTCGGCCGTCCGTCGCCGATCTATCACGCGCAGCGCTGGAGCGACACGCTCGGCGGCGCGCAGATCTATCTGAAGCGCGAGGATCTCAACCACACGGGCGCGCACAAGATCAACAACGTGATCGGCCAGGCGCTGCTCGCGAAGCGCATGGGCAAGAAGCGCGTGATCGCCGAGACGGGCGCCGGCCAGCACGGCGTCGCCACCGCGACGATCTGCGCGCGCTTCGGGATGGAGTGCGTAGTCTACATGGGCGCCGAGGACGTGCGCCGCCAGGCCGCGAACGTGTACCGGATGAAGCTGCTCGGCGCGACCGTCGTGCCGGTCGAATCGGGCTCGCGCACGCTGAAGGACGCGCTGAACGAGGCGATGCGCGACTGGGTCACGAACATCGAGAACACGTTCTACATCATCGGCACGGTCGCGGGCCCGCATCCGTATCCGATGATGGTGCGCGACTTCCAGCGCGTGATCGGCGACGAATGCAAGGTGCAGATGCCCGAACTCGCCGGGCGCCAGCCCGACGCGGTGATCGCCTGCGTCGGCGGCGGCTCGAACGCGATGGGGATCTTCTATCCGTACATCGACGACGCGTCGGTGCAGCTGATCGGCGTCGAAGCCGCGGGCGACGGCCTCGACACCGGCCATCACGCGGCCTCGCTGATCGCCGGCAGCCCGGGCGTGCTGCACGGCAACCGCACCTATCTGCTGCAGGACGACAACGGCCAGATCATCGAGACGCATTCGGTGTCGGCCGGCCTCGACTATCCGGGCGTCGGTCCCGAGCACGCATGGCTGAAGGACAGCGGCCGCGCGCAGTACGTCGGGATCACCGACGAAGAGGCGCTGAAGGCGTTCCACGACTGCTGCCGGATCGAGGGCATCATCCCCGCGCTCGAGTCGAGCCACGCGATCGCGTATGGCGTGAAGCTCGCGCCGACGTTGCCGAAGGACAAGATCCTTCTCGTCAATCTGTCGGGCCGCGGCGACAAGGACATGCATACGGTCGCCGAGCGATCGGGCATCACGCTCTGACGGTCCGATGCGCGAACTGATCGAAGAGCCGGGCGGCGGTGCCGCGGCCGACGAACCGGCGGCGCAGGCCGCCGCCGTCGCGCCGCGCGCGCTGCCGCCCGGGATCGAACTGCACAACCGCGATTTCCTGACCGAGGCCGCACGGCTGCCGGACGCGTCGATCGACCTGATCGTCGCCGATCCGCCGTACGGGCTCGGCAAGGACTACGGCAACGACTCGGACAAGCGCTCGGGCGACGCGTTTCTCGAATGGACGCGCGAATGGCTCGAGCTCGCGATTCCGAAGCTCAAGCCGAGCGGCTCGATGTACGTGTTCTGCACCTGGCAGTACGCGCCGGAGATCTTCAGTTTCCTGAAGACGAAGCTCACGATGATCAACGAGATCATCTGGGACCGCCGCGTGCCGAGCATGGGCGGTACGACGCGCCGGTTCACGTCGGTGCACGACAACATCGGCTTTTTCGCGGTCTCGAAAGCGTATTACTTCGATCTCGATCCGGTTCGCATCCCTTACGACGCCGATACGAAGAAGGCCCGCTCGCGCAAGCTGTTCGAAGGCAGCAAGTGGCTGGAGATGGGCTACAACCCGAAGGACGTCTGGTCGGTCTCGCGCCTGCACCGGCAGCACGCGGAGCGCGTCGATCATCCGACCCAGAAGCCGCTCGAAATCATCGAGCGGATGGTGCTCGCGAGCTGCCCGCCGGGCGGCCGCGTGCTCGATCCGTTCATGGGCAGCGGCACGACCGCGGTGGCCTGCGCACGGCAGGGGCGCGACTTCGTCGGCTACGAGATCAACGAAAGTTACTGCGCGATCGCGCGCGAGCGCGTGCATGCGCTCGCGGCGCAGGCGTGCGCATGACGCACGTCGCCGCATCGCCGGTCGCACACTTTGCACGGACCCGGCCGGGGCGCTGATGCGCCGCGTCCGGATCGACACAGGAAAATTGCCATGTCGCGTATTCAGCAGACCTTCGCCGCACTCGCCCAGCAGGGCCGAAAGGGCCTGATCCCGTTCATCACGGCCGGCGACCCGGATCCCGCGAAAACGGTCGAATTCATGCACGCGCTCGCCGCCGGGGGCGCGGACGTCATCGAGCTCGGCGTGCCGTTCTCGGACCCGATGGCCGACGGCCCCGTGATCCAGCGCTCGTCGGAACGCGCGCTCGCGCGCGGCGTCACGCTCAAGCACGTGCTCGCCGACGTCAAGCGCTTTCGCGAGACCAACCAGACGACGCCCGTCGTGCTGATGGGCTATGCGAACCCGATCGAGCGGCACGGCGTCGACGCGTTCGCGGCCGATGCGCGCGCGGCCGGTGTCGACGGCGTGCTCGTCGTCGACTATCCGCCCGAAGAGGCGGCCGCGTTCGCCGAGAAAATGCGTGCGGCCGGCATCGATCCAATCTTCCTGCTCGCGCCGACGTCGACCGACGCGCGCATCGCGGAAGTGGGCAAGATCGCGAGCGGCTACGTGTACTACGTGTCGCTGAAGGGCGTGACCGGCGCCGGAAATCTGGATGTTTCGAGCATTGCGGGTAAAATCCCGGCCATCAAGTCGCGCGTGCCGGTTCCGGTGGGCGTCGGCTTCGGCATCCGCGACGCCGAAACGGCACGTGCGGTGGCCGAGGTGTCGGACGCCGTCGTGATCGGCAGCCGCCTCGTTCAGCTGCTCGAAAGCGCTGCGCCGGAAGGCGCCGTCGCCGCGCTGCAGGCCTTCATTGCCGAGCTGCGCGCCGCGCTGGACGGCGCGGCGAACACGGCGCGATAACCACAACACAGGAAGCGGAGCGGGCCGCACGGCCCGTCCCGCCACGGAACAGGAAACCATACGATGAGCTGGCTCGACAAACTGTTGCCGCCGAAGATCAAGCAGACGGACCCGAAAAGCCGCAAGGGCATTCCGGAAGGCCTGTGGGTCAAGTGCCCGTCCTGCGAGGCCGTGCTGTACCGCAACGACGTGGACGCGAATCTGCACGTCTGCCCGAAGTGCGATCACCACATGCGCATCGGCGCGCGCGAGCGTCTCGACGCGCTGCTCGATCCGGAAGGCCGCTACGAGATCGGCCAGGAAATCGTGCCGGTCGACTCGCTGAAGTTCAAGGACAGCCGCAAGTACCCCGACCGTCTGAAGGAAGCGATGGATGAAACGGGCGAAACCGACGCGATGGTCGTGATGGGCGGTGCGATCCACACGCTGCCCGTCGTCGCCGCATGCTTCGAGTTCTCGTTCATGGGCGGCTCGATGGGCTCGGTCGTCGGCGAACGCTTCGCGCGCGGCGCGCAGAATGCGCTCGAACAGCACGTGCCGTTCATCTGCTTTACGGCATCGGGCGGCGCGCGGATGCAGGAAAGCCTGCTGTCGCTGATGCAGATGGCCAAGACCACGGCCATGCTGACCAAGCTGTCCGAAGCGAAGCTGCCGTTCATTTCGGTGCTGACCGACCCGACGATGGGCGGCGTGTCGGCGAGCTTCGCGTTCCTCGGCGACGTCGTGATCGCCGAGCCGAAGGCGCTGATCGGCTTTGCGGGCCCGCGCGTGATCGAGCAGACGGTTCGCGAGAAGCTGCCGGAAGGCTTCCAGCGCGCCGAATTCCTGCTGAAGACGGGCGCGATCGACATGATCGTCGACCGGCGCAAGATGCGCGACGAGATCGCGCAACTGCTCGCGCTGCTGCAGCGACAACCGGCCGACGCGCTCGCCTGAGCGCAGCGCCCGGCATGAACCGCGCGCGTCGCCCGACCGGTCCGGCGGGCGGCGCGCTTCGTTTTTCGGCGTAGTGACGGTACCGATCCAGATTTGATCCGATGAGCACTTTTCCCACCCTCGACGCGTGGCTCTCGCACCTCGAGCGCGCACACCCGGTCGGCATCGACATGGGCCTCACCCGCATCGGGCAGGTCAAGGCGGCGCTGCAACTCGAATTCGCGTGTCCGGTGATCACGGTCGGCGGCACGAACGGCAAGGGCTCGACCTGCGCGTTCCTCGAGACGATCCTCGTGCGCGCGGGCTACAAGGTCGGCTGCCATACGTCGCCGCATCTGCTCGAATTCAACGAACGCGCACGCGTGAACGGCGAGGTCGTCAGCGACGCGGAGTTGTTGCCGCATTTCGAGGCTGTCGAAGCCGCGCGCACGTCGCTGCCCGAGCCGGTCTCGCTCACGTATTTCGAATTCACGACGCTCGCGATCCTGCATCTGTTCGCGTCGCGCGGGCTCGACGCGGTGATCCTCGAAGTCGGCCTCGGCGGCCGGCTCGATGCAGTCAACATCATCGACACCGACTGCGCGATCGTCACGAGCATCGACATCGACCACACCGAATATCTCGGCGACACGCGCGAGAAGATCGCGTTCGAGAAGGCCGGGATCTTCCGTCCGGGCAAGCCGGCGATCTGCGGCGACCCCGCTGCGCCACAGACGCTCGTCGATCACGCGGCCGCGATCGGCGCCGATCTGTGGCTCGTCGGCCGCGATTTCCGCTACGAGGCGCAGCCGGGCGCGGAGCGCCAGCAGTGGAGCTACATCGGCCGCGACAAGCGCTATCCGGCGCTTGCGTATCCGGCGCTGCGCGGCGCGAATCAGCTGATCAATGCGTCCGCCGCGCTGGCCGCGCTCGAGGCGTTGCGTCCGCAACTGCCGGTGTCCGCGCAGGACATCCGGCTCGGCCTCGCGAACGTCGAGCTGCCCGGCCGCTTCCAGGTGCTGCCCGGCAAGCCGGCGATCGTGCTCGACGTCGCGCACAACCCGCATGCGGCGGCCGTGCTCGAGCAGAACCTCGGCAACATGGGCTTCTTTCCGTACACGTACGCGGTGTTCGGCGCCATGCACGACAAGGACATCGACGGCGTGCTGCGTCACCTGAAGGGCGAGATCGACCACTGGTGCGTGACCGATCTGCCGCTGCCGCGCGCGGCGAGTGCGGAGCAGCTCGAAGCGGCGCTGCGCAAGGCCGGCGTGCAGGACGGGCCCGATTCGAGCGTCACGCGCTACGCGTCGCCGGCCGATGCGTTTAGCGATGCGCTAAAAAGAGCATCCGAGAATGATAGAATCGTGGTTTTCGGCAGTTTCCATACGGTTGCCGGCGTGATGGCCTACCGTAAATCGCAGCAACACTGACTGACGGGCAGTTTCGGACTCAGCCATTCATGGGAATTTTCTCGTTCGGCAAGAAAGACGACGACGCGCCCACCCGGCGCGGCGGTCGTACCGGGGCCTCCCGGACCGTGCGCACCGAGCGCACTGAACGCGTCGAGCGACGCTCGCGCCGCACCGAGCGTCCGGAATCGGACGCACTGCTCCTCGATCCGACCCTTCCAGAAAAGCAACGCGCGCGCCGTCGTCTCGTCGGCGCGATCGCCCTCGTCGTCGCGGCGGTGATCGTGCTGCCGATGGTGCTCGATTCGCATCCGAAGCCGGTCACCGACGACATCGCGATCGACATTCCGAACCGGCCCGCGCATCAGCCGGCGGCGTCGCGCGACGACGATGCGGCCGACGTGCAGGCCGGTGTCGCGCACGACGAGCCGCCGGCGTCGGAGGCCGTTGCGGCTGCACCGGCTCCCGCTCCCGCGCCGAAAGCGGCCGCGAAGCCGGCCCCGAAACCCGATACGACCGCGACGGCGAGCGTGACGCCGCCGAAGGCCGCGGCACCGGCCGCGAAGCCGGCTGCGCCTAAGCCGGCCGCGCCTAAGCCGGCGCCGGTCGCGAGCGCCGAGGCGGCGGGTGCCGACACGAGTGACGCGTCGTCGCCGTCGTCGCCGGCCGGCGCGCGCTTCGCGGTGCAGCTCGGCTCGTTCAAGGACGACGCGACCGCGCGTTCGTGGGCGACGAAATTGAAATCGGCGGGCGTGCCCGCATATGTCGAGCGTCGCAAGCAGGCGGACGGCAGCACGGCTACACTGTTGCGTGCGGGTCCGTTCGCGGATCGCGCGGCCGCGTCCGCCGCGATCGCGAAGGTGCGCGAAGCCGGGCTGACGCAGTAACGCACGATGCTGACGGCTTTCGACTACGCTGTATTGGCGGTGATCGCGTTGTCGGCGTTGCGCGGTGCGTGGCGCGGCTTCGTGTCGGAGATTTTCGGGCTGATCGGCTGGATCGCGGCGATCGTGATCGCGAGCCGCTACGTCGGGCTGGTCGTCCCGTACATCCCGGCGAACTGGCCGGGCGGCGCGCTGACGCAGTGGGTGATCGCGTTTACGCTGCTGGTGATCGGCGTCGTGCTCGTCGCGGGCGTCGCGAACGCGCTGCTGTCGCGGATCGCGCAGGCGACCGGCCTCGGCGGCGTCGATCGCTCGTTGGGCATGATGTTCGGCCTCGTGCGCGGCTGCGTGCTGGTGGTGTTGCTGGTCGCGGCGGCCGGGCTGACCGAGTTGCCCAAACAGGATTTCTGGCGCAATGCGCTATTGCGTCCGATTGCCGAGCAGGGCGTGCACGAGCTGAAGCAGCTCCTGCCCGACGGCATGGCCCAGTACGTGCGCGTGTGAGCGTACGCACGGGGCAGGACGGAACCGATTTTGTCATTCTGAAGGACATGCCATGTGCGGCATCGTAGGCGTTATCTCCCAATCCCCGGTCAACCAGCTGATCTATGACAGCCTGCTGCTGCTGCAGCATCGCGGTCAGGACGCGGCAGGCATCGCGACGGCGGACGGCAGCAATTTCCACATGTACAAGGCGAACGGCATGGTGCGCGACGTGTTCCGCACGCGCAACATGCGCAGCCTGCCCGGCACGTTCGGGATCGGCCAGGTCCGCTATCCGACGGCCGGCTCCGCATCGAGCGAAGCCGAGGCGCAGCCGTTCTACGTGAACGCACCGTTCGGGATCATCCTCGCGCACAACGGCAACCTGACGAACTGGCAACAACTGAAGGACGAGATGTTCCGGATCGACCGCCGGCACATCAACACCAATTCCGACAGCGAAGTGCTGCTCAACGTGTTCGCGCACGAACTGCAGCTGTCGACGACGGGCCTCGAGCTCGATCCGGCCGCGCTGTTCAAGGCGGTCGCGGGCGTGCACCGCCGCGTGCACGGCTCGTATGCGATCGTCTCGCTGATCGCCGGCTACGGTCTGCTCGCGTTCCGCGATCCGTTCGGCATCCGCCCGCTCTGCATCGGCAAGCTGGAGACCGAGCACGGCACCGAATGGATGGTCGCGTCGGAATCGGTCGCGGTCGAAGGCATCGGCTTCGAGTTCGTGCGCGACGTGCTGCCGGGCGAAGCGATCTTCATCGACCAGGCGGGCAACTTCCACAGCCAGCAGTGCGCGGACAATCCGACGCTGAATCCGTGCATGTTCGAGTACGTCTATCTCGCGCGTCCGGACTCGTGCCTCGACGGCGTGCCCGTCTACAACGTGCGCCTGCGCATGGGCGACTATCTCGCCGAGAAGATCAAGCGCGAGCTGCCGAACGTGCCGATCGACGTCGTGATGCCGATTCCCGATTCGTCGCGCCCGGCCGCGATGCAGGTCGCCGCGAAGCTCGGCGTCGAGTATCGCGAAGGCTTCTTCAAGAACCGCTACGTCGGCCGCACCTTCATCATGCCGGGCCAGGCAGTGCGCAAGAAGTCGGTGCGCCAGAAGCTCAACGCGATGAGCATCGAGTTCAAGGACAAGAACGTGCTGATCGTCGACGATTCGATCGTGCGCGGTACGACGTCGCACGAGATCGTGCAGATGGCGCGCGATGCGGGCGCGAAGTCGGTGATTTTCGCGTCGGCGGCGCCGCCCGTGAAATTCCCGAACGTGTACGGCATCGACATGCCGACGCGCGGCGAACTCGTCGCGCACGGCCGCAGCGACGAGGAAGTCGCGAAGATCATCGGCGCCGACCATCTGATCTATCAGGACGTCGACGATCTGCGCCGCGCGGTGCGCGACATCAACCCGAAGCTCGAGCGCTTCGAGGCGTCGTGCTTCGACGGCAACTACATCACCGGCGACGTGACGCCCGAGTATCTCGATGCGATCGAGCGCGCGCGCCTGACGCCGGCATCGCAGGCCGACCGCGATACGGCGAGCGATACCGCACGGTCGCAGATGAACCTGCAGCTGTCGGTCGAGTGATTGCCGGCGCACGCTTGTGCCGAAGCGTGCTACGATGTGGCCTTGCGTCGATTTGATTTCAGCTTGCGGACGCGGGGCTTCTTCCCAAAACAGCTAAAGCGAAGGCCGGCGGCAGCCGGCCCGAGTCGATCGCTGTCGTACCGCACCGAAGCCCGCTGATGCAGACGCATGGCGGGCTTTTTGTTTGGCCTGGCTCGCGCGTACGCGCAGCCATCGAATACGGAAAACGGACATGGACGACTCCCTCAACTTCGACACGCTCGCCGTGCGCGCGGGCACGCTGCGCACCGACTTCAACGAGCATTCGGAAGCGCTGTTCCTGACCTCGAGCTTCTGCTTCAAGAACGCGGCCGAAGCGGCCGAGCGCTTCGCGAATTCGGAAGACTACTTCACCTATTCGCGCTTCACGAACCCGACCGTCACGATGTTCCAGGAACGCCTGGCCGCGCTCGAAGGCGGCGAGGCGTGCATCGCGACCGCGTCGGGGATGGCCGCGATCATGTCGGTCGTGATGGCCGCGCTGCAGGCGGGCGATCACCTCGTCAGCTCGCGCAGCCTGTTCGGCTCGACGCTCGGCATGTTCTCGCAGATCTTCAGCAAGTTCGGCATCACGACGACCTTCGTCGATCCGACCGATCTGAATGCGTGGAAGGAAGCGGTGCGTCCGGAGACGAAGATGTTCTTCCTCGAGACGCCGTCGAATCCGCTGACCGAACTCGCCGACATCGAGGCGATCGGCAAGATCGCCAAGGACGCGAACGCGCTGTTCGTCGTCGACAACTGTTTCTGCAGCCCCGTGCTGCAGCAGCCGCTGAAGCTCGGCGCGGACGTCGTCATGCATTCGGCGACGAAATTCCTCGACGGCCAGGGCCGCGTGCTCGGCGGCGCGTTGGTCGGCTCGAAGGCATTCATCATGGGCAAGGTGTTTCCGTTCGTGCGCAGCGCAGGCCCGACGCTGTCCGCGTTCAATGCGTGGGTGCTGCTGAAGGGGATGGAAACGCTGTCGCTGCGTGTCGAGAAGCAGTCGGCGAACGCACTCGAGATCGCGCGCTGGCTCGATTCGCATCCGGCGGTCGCGCGCGTGTTCTATCCGGGCCTCGAATCGCATCCGCAGCATGAACTCGCGAAGCGCCAGCAGAAGGCAGGCGGCGCGATCGTCTCGTTCGAGCTGAAGGGCGACACGCCCGAACAGCAGCGCGCGAACGCATGGCGCGTGATCGACAACACGAAGCTGATTTCGATCACGGGCAATCTCGGCGATACGCGCACGACGATCACGCATCCGGCGACGACGACCCATGCACGCATCACGCCCGAAGCGCGTGCGGCGGCGGGGATTACCGAAGGGCTGATCCGGCTCGCGGTCGGCCTCGAGAACGCGGGCGACCTGCGCAACGATCTCGCGCGCGGCCTCGAAGGCTGAGCGCGGCGGCGGCCCAGCGCATCGACGACACGCGCCGTTCGCGCCGGCCTATGCCGGTGCGAACGGCGCGTTCGTTTATTGCGGGCTCGGTTGCGGCCGCGCGGCGCAGCGGCCGCGCGTCAGTCGAGGCGAGCCGGCGCGCCGGCCTGCGTGTCGCGCATCGCGTCGTACATCCATCGCAGCGTCTCGTCGAGCGGCGTGAGCGGCAGTTCGCCGATCGCGCGCCGCAGCTTGTCGCGCGATCCGCTCAGGTGCTTCACTTCGTTGTGCCGCACGAAACGCGGATCGACCGTCACGTCGATCACGTAGCCGGCGATGCGCGACAGCATCGCCAGCACTTCCTTCAGCGAATAAGCGCGCTCGGAGCAGACGTTGAACGTTTCGCCGGCCGGCGCGGCTTCGAGCAGCCGCAGATACGCGGCCGTCACGTCGCGCACGTCGGAGAAGTCGCGGCTCACGTCGAGATTGCCGAGCGAGATGCGCGGCGCGTTGCGCGCATAGTGCGCGACGAGCTTCGGCAGCAGATACGCTTCGCTCTGGCCGACGCCCGTGTAGTTGAACGGGCGCGCGATCACGATCGGCAGCCGGTCGGTCCATAACTTCGCCGCGTATTCCATCGCGAGCTTGCTGACCGCGTAGTCGTTCGCGGGCGCGGGCGGCGCGCTTTCGTCGAGCACGCCGGCCGTCGCGTTGCCGTAGATGTTGGCGCTGCTCGCGAGCAGCACCGCCGACGGCCGGCGATCGAGGCCGGCGAGCGCGGCGAGCAGGTTGCGCGTGCCCATGATGTTGACGGCATACGTCTGCGAGGGCTCGTCGTTCGCGACATGCGCGCGCGCAGCGAGATGCACGACGGCATCGGGCCGCGCGTCGGCGGCGGCCGCGCGCACGGCGTCGGCATCGAGCAGGTCGACGCTCAGCAGCGTGCAGCGCGCGAGCGCCGGATCGTCCGCGTGCGATGCGCCCGGTGCGACCGTGCCCCAGACTTCGTAGCCGGCGTCTTCGAGGCGTTGCGCGATGTAGCGGCCCGTGAAGCCCGTCAGGCCGGTGACGAACGCGCGGCGCGGCGCCGCGCGTCCGGCATCAGAACGTGTCATGGTGGGTGTTCCGCGTCAAATCCGCTTCGACCATCATCTGGCACAGTTGTTCGAGCGTCGTCTTCGGGACCCAGCCGAGCTTGCTTTTCGCCTTGTCGGCGCAGCCGATCAGCAGATCGACTTCGGCAGGCCGATAGAACTTCGGATTCACTTCGACGAGCACGTCGCCGGTTGCCGCATCGAGTCCGCGCTCCTGTTCGCCCTTGCCGGTCCATTCGATCTGGTAGCCGGCAGCGGCGAACGCCATCCGCACGAAGTCGCGCACGGTTTCGGTGCGGTTCGTCGCCAGCACGTAGGTGTCCGGCTCGTCGGCCTGCAGCATCCGCCACATGCCTTCGACGTATTCGAGCGCGAAGCCCCAGTCGCGCTTCGCATCGAGATTGCCGAGCTCGAGCCGCTTTGCTTTGCCGAGGCGGATCTTCGCGACCGTATCGGTGATCTTGCGCGTGACGAACTCGCGGCCGCGCAACGGCGACTCGTGATTGAACAGGATGCCGCTGCAGCCGAACAGGCCGTACGACTCGCGATAGTTGACGGTCGTCCAGTGCGCGAACAGCTTCGCGACGCCGTACGGGCTGCGCGGATAGAACGCCGTCGTTTCCGTTTGCGGAATCGACTGCACCTTGCCGAACATTTCCGACGTCGATGCCTGATAGAAGCGCGTGCGCGGGCTCACGACGCGAATCGCCTCGAGCAGGTTCAGCGTGCCGAGGCCCGTGACTTCGGCCGTCGTCGACGGCTGGTCGAACGACACGCCGACGAAGCTTTGCGCGGCCAGGTTGTACAGCTCGTCGGGCTGCGTGCGCTCGAGCAGGCGCAGGCTCGAACCGGCGTCGGTCAGATCGTGTTCGACGAGCGTCAGGTTCGGATGCGTGTCGACGCCGAGCTCGGCGATCCGCCAGAAGTTCACCGAGCTGGTGCGGCGGTAGGTGCCGGTGACCTGATAGCCCTTGTCGAGCAGCAGCTTGGTCAGGTAGGCGCCGTCCTGCCCCGTGATCCCCGTGATGATGGCCTTGCGAGTGTGGCTCATGGCGATGTCCTGGTAGAAACGATGGAAGATGAAAATCAGGCGGTCGTGCGTGCCGCGGCAGGCAGCGCGCGGCGTGCGGGGCCGCGCGTCAGGCGCCGCTCGAAGCCGTACCAGCTCAGCGTCGCGTAGGCGAGCGTGATCGCGAGCGCGAGCGCGGCCGTCACGAAGCGGTTCAGATGCAGCGGCCACAGCGCGTACAGCATGCTGAGGTGAATCAGATACACGGTGTAGCTGACGGTGCCGATATAGACGAGCACCGGGTTCGTCAGCACGCGCTGGACGAGCCCGCGCCCGCGCAGCGCGATCACGACGATCGACGTGCAGAGCAGCAGCGAGATGCTGTAGAGCGCGGCGTTCGACAGCGGCGTATTCGCGGCACGGAAACGCGGGAACGACAGGTGCAGCGCGCCGAGAATCGCGAGCGCGACGAGTGCGCCGACGATCGCGAGCGGGTAGAACGGCTCCAGCGCGCGACGGTCGCGGCGCAGCACGATCGCGAGCAGCGCGCCGGCGGCGAGCAGGTCCATGCGGAACGGCGTCAGGTAGTAGATGGGCCAGAACGAGTCGAACCACGGCGTCGCGATGGCGCGCAACACCGGCGCGACGACGATCAACGCGGCGGCGACCCACAGCAGCACGCGCTCCGAACACCACAGCACGACGAACGGCCAGAAGATGTAGAACTGCTCCTCGACCGCGAGCGACCACAGCACGTTCAGGCTGTCATGGCCGATGCTGCCGAGCGACAGCCCGATGTTCGTCGAGAAGAACGCGTACCACGGCCAGTGCGGCAGCCAGGTCGCGCCGAACAGCAGCGTCGACACGATCAGCAGCAGCACGTAGGGCGGCAGGATCCGGCGCACGCGGCGCGCATAGAAGTGGCTGAAGTACGACTGTCCGCGCGCCTTGCGTTCGAGCAGGATGCCGGTGATCAGCAGCCCGCTCAGCACGAAGAACAAATCGACACCCATCCACAGCGGCGCCTTCAGCGCGTGCTGCAGGAACACCGCGCCGACGGCGATCGCGCGCAGCCCGTCGAGCTGGACGATGCGGCCGTGCTGCGGCGGTGCGAGTTCGGCGGTGCGCGTCGGGCCCGTCATCGCGCCGCTCCTTCGCGACGCGCGCGGCATGTTGCCGGCGTCGCGCGTCGTGCATTCGATGCGTGAACGTAATGCATGCCTTTTAAGTGGAATATCGAATCGAAACCGATTCTAGGGAAAAGAAATCGGCAAAAAAACGCATGTCATTTATTCGACGGCGGCCATTCGAAGTGCATTGCGCGCAATCGAAAAATGAAAGCCGCTGAAAGGCGGGCGGCCGCATTGCCGCGCGCGGCGCACGTTGGCGGAATTTTCTACGCACCGCGCGCCTGAAAGGCGGTCGTTATTGCCGATTTTCACGTGCAGGCGCGCGCGTTCCGGTTCGATATTTCAGGCTGAAACATCCCCAAATATTTCCAAATTTCTTGTGATTATTTTTGCTTGTAACCTGCATCGCGACGTTTGAAACCCATTTAGGGAAACGCTGATCAATGGACCAACTTCCGAAGTTGCAGGCGAGATGGC
>NZ_JBQYLP010000043.1:0-4011 GCF_052683555.1 Burkholderia sp. BC1 | reverse complement strand
AAAAAAATCCAAGCTGGCCGAGACGGCCTTCTTCGACTGGCTGGCCCAGAAGACCTGGGGCGAGCCGACAGACGGCGATCTGCTCGCATTTACGCTGAACCAGTCCAGGGCTGCGTAACGCGTTTGCAGCGCGTGACCGCGCTGCGTGAAAGGGCAAGCGGCCCGGCGTCATCGCCGGGCCGTCTCTTTTTCTCGATCAGTCCGCCAACAGCATGCGCTCGAGCTGCTCGAGGATCGCATCGCGCTTGTCCTTCGGCAGGCCGCGCAGACGCAGTTCGATGCGATCGTCGCCGTACGACTTCAGATCGCCGACCGACTTCCCGCCGAGCTTGATTTCCAGCCGCTGAGCGTAGCGCTGGCGGCTCGCCGGCTTCGGCGCGTCCTGCGCCGCGACGCGGCCCTTCACGATGTCCGATACCTGACGCGTGCTGAGATCGTCCGACACGATCTTGTTGATGAGCCGCAGCGTCGCCTCGGTGCCGCGCGCAGCGTGATAGCGGCCGACCTGATATGCCATGTTCGAACCGAAGCGATCGGGCCGCGCAACCATCTCCTGCATCACTGCTTCGGGCAGCTTGCCGATCGACAGGGCAACGGCGACCGTCGATTCGTCGAGACCGAGGTGCTCGGCGAGCTCCTTCTGACTCTGGAAGTGCTTGTCGTCGAGGAAGCGACGCCACACGACTGCATTGTCGAAGACCGTCTGCGAATCGCGCTGAACGTTCAGATCGTAGCCGAGCTTGTAGCTCTGAATGCCGATCGGGACGTCGATCACGATCGCCTTCACGGACTCCTTGTTCGCTTCCTTCAGCGCGCGCACGCGCCGGCCGCCGTCGCTGACGAAGTACGTGCCCGGGTTGTCGTAGTCCGGAATCACGTGGATCGCCTGCTGTTGCCCTTGCTTCGCGAGGTTGACCGCGAGCTCGGCAATCGACGACTTCAGATAGAAATGGCGAGGATTGAACGGGCTATGCTTGATCGCCTTCAGCGGCAGTTCGATCACCTGGCCGGGCGCGTAGCGGTTCTCGAGACGCCACGCACGATACTGCGGCGATTCGTCGGTCGACAGATCGATCGCGAGGTCCGGCACATGTGGCGCGGCGCTGTCTTTCTTCGCGGACTTCGCGGTTGCCGGCGCCGGCGCGTCGGACTTGACGATGCCGTCGATCGCGTTCAGGCGGTCAAGCGCGGTGCGTTTCTCGCTCGTCGTGATATCCGGGCGCGCCTGGAATCCTTTTGCAAACTGGGAGGGTTTCATGCGACTCCTTTATGCGCATAAAGTCAGGGCAGCATCGCGACGATTTCGTCGGCACATGCGCGAATTTCCGCGGCCGCGAGCTTGGCGCCGCGATCGTTCATCTGCAGGACGGTCTGGCCGAGCGCCATGGCCTGCTTGTACGCTTCGCGGGTGGGGATTTGCGTCTTCAACAGCGGGAAGCCCAGTTCTTCGAGCGCGCGCTTCAGTTCGCGCGTGAGCATCCGCTTTTCCTCGGTCTTGTTCAGCAGAAATACCGCCCGCAGGTCTTCGTTCATCACCTGCGCCTGCTGGATCAGCTTCACGAGCCCGACGCTCGACCAATAATCGGCCGGCGACGACGACGTCGGAATCACGGCAATCGATGCCGCCAGCAGCACGACACCGGACACCTTCTCGGTGATCGACGGCGGACAGTCGACGACGATGATGTCGTAGTCGTTGATGAACTTCTTGATCTCGCGGTGGATCTGGCCGCCCGCTTCCGCGAGATTGACGACGGGGAAAGGAATGCCGTTGTCGCCGTCGCCCGATGCGCTGGACCAATGAACCAGTGTGTTTTGGCCGTCTGCATCGATGACGAGGACGCGTTTTCCTTTTTCATGGAATGCGGCACCGAGATGCATGGCGATCGTGCTTTTGCCGACACCGCCTTTTTGTTGAGTGACTGCAATGATTTCTGCGGCCAATTTTCACTCCTGTTTTTGATCGTTGGAATTCTACAGGACGATATTTATATTTCAATGAACTTGTCGCCGAAGCACGACGCGTTGGCCATTCGGACAAGCGATTTATGCGCATAAAGGGTGCCCGAGGGCGATGGCTGAATGGCTTGATCAAGGTTGCTCACGTGCGTCGCTCGAGCGCTCATGACGCGGCTCAAGTGATAGGCGCGCAAGCGTAGTCGCGCAGAGTCAAACTCGCGTGTCAGGGGCTCCGCGAGCGAATCGGGTGGGAGTTTGTGCGCATAAACCGACGAGCTGGGCTGATGACAGTCGCGGAGGTGGGCCTCTGCGTTGCGGTATCTCGACGCTCCCAAGCCGCTGCTTTGGTAAATCACTGCTCTGGTAGGTCCCAGCGTTGGTAAGCGCGCGGTGCTGCTTGCTTGCGCTCGCATGTCGACCGTGCCGATTGCGTCGCAGGAGAGGTACCGAGCATTGCAGTGGGATCGCCGACATGTCAGCGCGAGGCGGTTTGTGCGCATAAAGCCCTGAGGGCGCGCTAACCGGAAAGGCCGCGGATTGGCGATGGAGTGACTGCTGGGCCAGTGCCGCGCGCGCCGGTGCGTCGTCTGCCGGCGACTAGAACTGCTGCGCCGCCGACCAGCACTGTTCCCATTGCGACGGCTCGTGAATCTATACGCCATGAAAACGCCGATGGCGCGCGTCGTTCTGAACGGCGATGAACGTTGTTGCGACCGACCGCCCCCCTTTTGCCAAGCGCTCTTTATGCGCATAAAGAGCGCGGCCAGTATGTGCCCGATGCGTTGTTCGAGCCTATCCAAAGCCGGCAGCGTCTGCTCATCAGACGGCGCTCGGGTCGGGCCTGCGGCAGCCTTTATGCGCATAAGTCTTGCGACCGGCGATGGGACGAATGCGTTCATCGAGACGGCGCGAAGCGCACCCGTGTCTACGCCTCCCACTGCGCTCTCCCCCGTTGTCCTGCAACGGCCTTTATGCGCATAAAGACCGTCCCGGTTTCACCACCCCACCGGCAGCACTCCGGTTCGGCGTTCTACCCGATTGCCGCGCACCCGAAGCGAACAGCGCAACAACCTCGCCGGTTTCCTGGAGCTATCGAAGCGCGCACCGTGAGACTCGCTACAATACTGGCCTCCACCATCCACGCTGAAACGATGATCACGATCTATCACAACCCCCGATGCTCTAAGTCCCGCGAGACGCTCGCGTTGATCGAGACGTTGAACACGACCGGTGCACCGGTGAACGTCGTCGAGTATCTGAAGACGCCGCCGACGGTCGAGGAACTGGAGACGCTGCATCGTCAACTTGGTCGCCCGGTGCGCGACATGCTTCGCGACGGTGAGGAGCCGTACAAGACATTGAACCTCGGTCGCGCGGAACTGACCGACGCGGAAGCGTATGCGGCCATTGCGGCGCATCCGATCCTGCTGCAGCGTCCGATCGTCGTCTACCGCGGCAAGGCCGCTATCGGCCGTCCGCCGGAAGCGGTGCGCGCGCTTTTCGAATAATTCTTCGTCGATTTATTTTTCTTTTGCGCCGGTACCGGTCTGCTTCAATCGGACGCCCGGCGGCAAAGCGCAGATGCGCCGCGCCCGTCGGCAATAGCGGCCCGGCGCGGTCGGCGTCGTCGCCGGCCGGCTGCTGCAACTCGCCGGCTTCGTGCGTTACGTGCAGATCGCGCGGCCGCCGCGATCGCGCTCGTCACGATGACCGCGCTGCGCTGCTCGGGGCTCGAGCGCAAGCGGTAGCGCACTACGTCGACCGATTCCGACATTAACCTCGATATCGGCGCGGCCGAAGAAGTGCGTCGAGGAAAACGAAAAGCGGTGAGCGCCCGTCATCAACGTGTGCGGCGCCCTCGCAGCAATCATCACAGCGCCAAGCGGACGTCACGTCTGACACCAACCCCACACCCGTCACCGCGCGCCGCCCGACGACTTTCGGGGCACAGCGACTTCCGCGTGTTTTTTTCGCCCGACGCCCTGTCGCGTCTGACCGCGAGCACCGGCATCGCCGCCAACCGCCAACCGCCAACCGCCAACCCGCCAACCC
>NZ_JBQYLP010000042.1:0-54238 GCF_052683555.1 Burkholderia sp. BC1 | reverse complement strand
CAGACTGATCACGTTCGCCGAAACGATTGATCACCATCGCCGAAATCCGCATCTTCAGCGCTTCGTCGATGTGCACGTGATTCGACGTGATCATCTTGTGCTTCGTCACGGCAGGCGGCGTCCAGCCTGCCGGCTTCCAGCCGGCCGCCGGCACGCGGATCGCGAGCGCGCCGATCGACATCGAGATGAAGTACGCGATACCGAGCACGACGAACGTCTCGGCCACGCCGACGCTCGTCGCGGTCTTGAAGTGATTCATCAGCGCGATCGACATCGGTGCGGCGATCATCGCGCCGCCGCCGAAGCCCATGATCGCCATCCCGGTCGCCATCCCGCGGCGATCGGGAAACCAGCGGATCAGCGTCGACACCGGCGACACGTAGCCGAGCCCGAGCCCGATGCCGCCGACCACGCCGTAGCCGAGGTATAGCAGCATGATCTGGTGCAGCTTCACGCCGAGCGCGGAAATCAGGAAGCCGCCGCCGAAGCAGCAGGCAGCCGTCAACATCGTGCGGCGCGGGCCGACGCGTTCGAGCCACTTGCCGGCGAATGCCGCCGACAGTCCGAGAAAGAAGATCGCGAGCGAGAAGATCCAGCCGAGCGTGGTCAGCGACCAATCGTCAGGCGCGGATTCCGTAATGCCGATGACTTTCGTGAGCGGGCCGTTGAAGACCGAGAACGCATAGGCCTGCCCGATGCACAGATGGACGGCCAGCGCCGCGGGCGGCACCATCCAGCGCGAAAACCCCGGTTGCGCGATGGTCGCTTCCTTCGAAAAAAACTGCGCGGCGCCCGCCCGGGCGCCTGGATCGATAACGCTGCTCATCAGTGGTGTCTCCTGTGGGGATCGCGACGCGATCCGTTTTGTATGTCGGCGTGTCGACCCGAATGTGCCGGCCGCCGTGCGGGCGCCGGTATATGCAATTCGCGCACATATGCAACGGTACGTCGGGTCGCTGCGTCGGCCGCTTTGGTATCGGCTTTCGAGAAATTAGTTCATATGAACAGCATGTTCAATATGTTATTTTTTCTCCTATTTCGCCGGCTGCCACAGCACAGCGGGCGCGACCCATGCGCGCAGGCCGGCGGCGGGCGGTCCACGCGGCGTGACGGACACGCGATAAGCGCGATCGATGCCGTCCTCCAAATTACGGGATGCTTTCCGTCCCGTGCGTCGTCATCGACGCGAATCGGACAAGCCGACGTCGTTCTTCCCCGTCGTCGGGACCATCGCGCGACGGACAAAGAAAGCATTGCGCCCGGCACGGCAGCGAAAGACCGCGCATTGCGTCCGCCGCTTTCTTCGCCACGGCGCATCCATGTCGACAACCGCGCTCGGCATTGATTGCCGTCACCGATGCTCGTCGATGGCCCACCGACGACGCGAACACACGCACTCGCCTGCGCATCGAACAACGGCAACGCCGACATGCACGCGTCATGCCGACCGCGTTCGATCGCAACGGGCCATCGCCCTCATGCTGCTGCAGCGCGTCAGAGCACATCGCTTGCGCGTCGATCGCGATCAGGCTTCCTTACCACGTGCGTGCCGCGACGACGGTACGCGTGCACGCCGCGCGCGAGGCTCGCCCCGTTCGATGAACGAGAACACAATGTTCTCGATACGTGTGCTACGCAACGCACAGCGAATCGCATAAGCTGACGTCAGTCGCCGGTAAGTTCCGATCCGGCGACGCATCGGGCACCGGTTTCGCGCCCTGCGCGTCTGGACCGCGTCAACCTCGCGCCGACACGGAGATGCCTCGCCTCGCACGCATAACGGGCCGGCGCGAGCGACTCCCGACCCTCCACCCACCCTGAACTGGAGAAAACCATGGCAAGCGAACCGATTCGCGACCCCGCGAACGATCACCTGCTCACCCCGCAGAATGCGGCGTTCATCGTCATCGATTACCAACCGGTCCAGGTCAATTCGATCGCATCGATGGATCGACAACTGCTGATTAACAATATCGTCGGCGCATCGAAGGCAGCAATCGCGTACAAACTGCCGATCATTCACTCGACCGTCAACGTGAAGACCGGTCTGAACAAGCCGCCGATCCCGCAACTGCGCGCGGCGCTCGAAGGCGTCCCGACGTACGACCGCACGAGCATCAATTCGTGGGAAGACGTCGAGTTCCGCAAGGCCGTCGAAGCCACCGGCCGCAAGAAGCTGATCATGACCGCACTGTGGACCGAAGCGTGCCTGACCTTCCCGGCGCTCGACGCACTGAAGGAAGGCTACGAAGTGTACGTGGTCGTCGATGCGGTTGGCGGCACGTCGGTCGCCGCACACGAGGCCGCGCTGCGCCGCATCGAGCAGGCAGGCGGCAAGATGATCAGCGTCGCGCAACTGTTCTGCGAACTGCAGCGCGACTGGGCGCGCAGCGAAACGGTGCCGGCGTTCATGAACCTGTTCATCGAAACAGGCGGCACGGCCGGCATCCAGTTCTCGTACGACAAGAGCTGACCGGCGACGGCCTCGGCCGTCCCACGCGGTTGCGCGTCCGCACGTCGGCCGCAACCGCGTATCGCACCCGGCGATGCACCGGCGACCCGCGCCTGGCGTCGCCGCTTTCCTTCCGTCTGACTACGACTATTCCATGGCCGATTACCTGTTGTTCGCGGGCCGCTTCTTCATCGCGCTAATGTTTGTACTGAGCGGAATCAACAAATTCCTGTTTTTCAACCACGGTCTCGATGAAGTGCGCGCGAAGAACCTGCCGTTCCCGCGTCTCGCGCTCGCGAGCACGATCGTCGTGCAGCTCGTGTGCGGCTTCGCGATCATGATCGGCTTCCATACCGCCGTCGCGTCCGCCCTGCTCGCCGTCTTCACGCTCGCGACCGCCGTCGTGTTCTACGACTTCTGGAACCAGCGCGGCACGCAGCGCACGCTGATGCTGACGGGCTTTCTCGAACACATCAGCATCATCGGCGGCTTCATGGTGTTGATCGCCTCCGGTCCCGGCCGTCTGGCCGCCCATCTCTGAGCGCGTGCCGATGCCTGCGGCCGCACCGGTGCCATCGAGGACAACACCATGAGCCACCTTCACATCGTCGCCGTGCTGTACGCGAAGCCGGGCCATGAAGCGCGCCTGCGCACGCGGCTCGCCGAACTGGTCGCGCCGTCGCGGCAGGAGCCCGGCAATCTGCGCTACGAGCTGCTGGTCGACGAAGCCGATCCGCGCCGCTTCGTTTTGGTCGAGCGCTGGGAAACCGCCGACGCGCATGCGCGGCATCACAACGAGGGACCGCACATCCAGGCGTTTCAGGCCCACGACCGGGACGCCGTCGAACACGTCGACGTGTACCGGCTGAGCCAGATCGCGTGACGTCGCGCGCGCCGCGCGCACGACGCAAACGGCGAGGCCGCCGCGCAAGCCGCACGCGCACCGCGGCGCCATCGACCGTTCACCACCGTATCGCCGCGGCACCGCTGCGCGATGCGGCGAAGGTCATCGGAACCGACCTGCCACGCAACCGGGCGCATTCGATCCGGACAGTACGGAATCGGCGCACACGCATGCTTCCGATTCGCGTCCGACGACCCTCACAACGCAACATGACATCCTTGAACATGGACGATATCCAGGCCTTCCTGTTCGCAGTCGAGCGGCAAAGCATCACCGACTCCGCGCGTCGGCTCGGCCTGTCCAAATCCGTCGTCAGCAAACGCATCAGCGATCTCGAACGCACGCTCGGCGTTCAGTTGCTGATGCGCTCCACGCGCAACGTCATACCGACCGAAGCCGGTCGAGCCTTCTATCAGGTCGCATCGCAAGCGATGCGACAGCTCGTCGACGTGTCCGAAGCGATCGCCGAACGCGCGCACGGCGTATGCGGCGAACTGCGCGTGACGGCGCCGGTAAGCCTCACGCGCCGCTGGCTCGGTTCCGCGATCGCCGCATTCGCGGCCTCGCATCCGCCGCTGCGCGTCACGCTCGACACCGACGACCGGATCGTCAATCTCGACATCGAGCGGTTCGACGTCGCGATCCGCTCCGCGCGCCTGCCGGACAGCGCACTGATCGCGCGCCGCATCGGGTCGTGCGAGCGCGTGGTCGTCTGCAGCCCGGAATACATCGCGAAGCACGGCGAGCCGAAATCGATCGACCAGTTGCTCAAGCATCGCTGCCTGAACTACAGCACGGCTGCCCCGTCCGCGACGTGGTCGTTCGCCGCGCCGGGCGGCCACGGCAAGCCGCGCGCGATCAATCCGACGAGCGCGTTCCTGTCGAACAACGGCGAAACGCTGTGCGACGCCGCGATCCATGGCGTCGGCATCGCGCTGCTGCCGCGCTACATCGTCGACGACGCACTACGAGACGGACGCCTCGTGCGCGTGCTCGCCGATGCGTCGCCGCAGGACGAGATCGTCTATGCGGTCTACGCGCGCAGTCCCTTCGTCAGCAACAAACTGAAGCTGTTCATCGAGCACGTGCGCGTCGCGTTGCTCGATCCGCCGCGACCGCCACACGGGCGCGATGCGCGGCGTGCCAACATGCTGTCCGAAGATCCTGCGTAACCGTCATGACCGGCGCTCCGCAACCGTTGTCGTCGAATCGTCCCGCGTCGCGCTTCGCACGCGCGCTCGTCGGGATGATGCGCGAATTCTGGCGCACGGATGGCGCGCGGCTGATTCACGTCGCGAAGACGGTGCTCGCCGCGGTACTCGCGCTTGGCGTGTCGATGCGTATCGAACTCGCATCGCCGCGCACCGCACTCGTGACCGTCGTCATTCTGATGATGCACCAGCACAGCGGCATGGTGATGGCGCGCGGCTTTTATCGCGGCCTCGGCATGCTGGTCGGCAATCTCGTGGCGCTCGTGCTGATCGGCGCGTTTCCGCAGGAGCGCGTGCTGTTCCTGTCCGCGCTGGTGCTGTGGATCGGCTGCTGCACGTGGGGTGCCGCATACTTTCGCAACTATCAGTCGTACGGATTCGTGCTGGCCGGCTACGCGACCTGCATCGCGGCGATTCCGTCGATCGACCGGCCGTACGACATCATCGTGAACGTCGTCACCGGGCTGAGCGAGGTGTCGATCGGCATCGTGTCGGCCGGCCTCGTCAGCGCGCTGATCCTGCCGCGCCACGTGCGTGCGGTGCTGCTGAAGACCGGCGAGGACCACTACGCGGATTTCGTCGGCTTCGTGCGCGGCGCGCTGACGCAGCGCGTACCGGACGACGAGCGCAACCGCCGCTATCTGCGACTGATCGCGGCACGCGCGCAACTCGAGAACCTGCGAAGCGCGGCCGTGTTCGAAGATCCCGACCTGCGCGCGCGCAACGACATCATGGCGCGCCTGGCCGGCGAATTCCTCGACGCCAGCGCGCGTTTTCATGCGCTGCACCAGTACCGCGACCGGATCGCGCGCGCGGGTGACGCACGCACCGCGCAGTTCCTCGACGCGCTGAGCGCCTCCGCCGCGCGCGTGCTGCCGCCCGACGATCCGGCGCGGCCGTTCGATCTGCGCGCGGTCAAACAGGTTGCCGGTGCGCTCGGCCGCGAGCTCGCCGCGCTTCCGGACGATGCAACGCTCGAACGCACACTTCCCGACCCGGCAGTCGCGCGCGACGCGATCACGGGCCTATTCCTGCTGCGGCAGGCGCTCGGCAGCCTGCATGCGTATCTGACCGATTTCATCGCGCTGCGCCGACACCCGGATGCGCCGGCCGCGCAGCAGCCCGGCAGCGCACGCCCGGCGCGAATCGCAACCGCGGCGAACCGGATGGTGTCGGCCGCAGCCGGCTTGCGTGCGGCGCTCGCGGTCTCCGCCGTGTCGCTGTTCTGGATCGTGTCCGGCTGGACCGGCGCAGCCGGCGCGGTCGTCTCCGCGACGATCGCGAGCGCGCTCTATTCCATCATGCCGGCGCCCGCGGCCGCGACGCGTCAGGTCGCGCTCGGCTGCACCGCCGCGTGGCTCGCGAGCCTGATGTTCAATTTCGCGCTGATGCCGCGCCTCGACGGCTTCGCGCCGCTCGCCGCAGCGCTCGCACTGTTCGTTGGGCTCGGCTCGTATCTGAACTCGTTTCCGAAGACGGCCGCGTTCGGGCTCGGCTTCAGCATCTATTTCTGCTTCCTGACCAACATCATGAATCCGGGCGTCTATGCGCCGACGGCGACGCTCGATGCGGGCTTCTCGTCGATCCTCGGAATCGTCGCCGCGTCGCTCGCGTATTCGCTCGTCGCGCCATATGCGGGCGACTGGGCGACGACGCGCTATCTGCGGGGATTGCGGCGCCTGGTGTCCGACGATGCGTGCTTCGGCGAACTGAAGGGCCTGATGTCGCGCTTCGATGCCGGCGTACGCGACTTCATGCTGCAGATCGCTGCACGGCCGGCGACTGGGCGGCTCGGCCAGCACGAACTGTTCGCGTGGACGTTCGCGTCGCTCGAAATCGGCCGCAGCGTCGTCGATCTGCGCATCGCGAGCGCTGCCGAGCCGTCGCCGCCGCCTGCCTGGCCCGCGCACGAACGCGCGCTGTGCGCGTCGATTTCCCGACTGTTCGCGCAACCGTCGACCGATGTGCTGCGCGCGGCCGAGCAGGCGGCGGCCGATGCGCTCGCGACACTCGGTCGCGACGCGGCGCCCGGCCTACGCCACTGCGTGAATTTCCTGCTCGTTTCACTGCGATGCAACCTGATTCCGCTGCCGATGGAGCCCGACGCGCGATGAGCTGCGCGATCGGTTCCGAACGTAACGTAACGGCGCTCGTACCGCACGCGCGTATGACGCGCGCCGTACGCACCTTACGCGCCGCCGCGTCGCTTGCGGCGCTGGTGCTCGCGGCGTGCGCGACGCCGGGCGATCGCGCGCCGCGCGCGACGCGCGTCGATCCCGCAACGGTCGCGAGCGGCCTCGAGACGTCGGCGTCGCGCAGCGCGTGGCCGCGCGACGACTGGTGGCGCGCTTGGCGCGATCCGCAGCTCGACACGCTCGTCGCGGACGCGATCGCCGGCAACCCCGCGATCCGCGTCGCGCAAGCGCGTGCCGACCGCTTCGTCGAACTCGCGCGAATCGCAGGCGCGACGCGCTACCCGTCCGCGGCGGTCGACGCGGACTTCTCTCGCACGCGCTTCGCGCGCTATGCGAGCCCAAGCCCGCCGGGCGGCAACACGGTCTGGAACAACTCGGTCGGCGCCGATCTGCGCTATGCGCTCGATCTGTGGGGCAAGCATCGCGCGGAACGCGAAGGCGCGCTCGCCGACGTGCAGGCGGCCGCCGCGGACGCGCGCGCGGCACGCCTGATGCTCGAGACAGCGGTCGTGCGCACGTACATCGTATTCGCGAAGACGTTCGATCAGCGCGACGTCGCGCTCGCGACGCTGAAGCGCCAGCAGGACATCGTCGGCATCGTCGAGCGCCGCGCGCGGGCGGGTCTCGCGAGCCGTTTCGAGCTGACGCAGGCGAGCACGCCGATCGCCGCGACGCGCGCGCAGATCGAAGCGCTCGACCGGCAGATCGCCGTGCTGCGCAACGAGCTTGCCGTACTCGCCGGCCACGGGCCGGGCGCCGGCACGCCGCTCGCGCGGCCGGCGCTGCGGCTCGACGTACCGGTCGCGCTGCCGGCGAACCTGCCCGCCGAGCTCGTCGGCCATCGGCCGGACGTCGTCGCTGCGCGCTGGCGCATCGAGTCGATGTCGAGCGCGATTCGCGCAGCAAAAGCCGACTTCTATCCGAACATCGACCTGATCGCGAGTGCGGGTCTCGCCTCCGCCGCGTTCGGCGCCTTCTTCACATTCGTGAACAACGACGCGATGACGCACCGCTTCGGCGCGGCCATTTCGCTGCCGATCTTCGACGGCGGGCGCCGGCAGGGCCGCTATGGCGCCGCCGTCGCCGATTACGACGTGGCGGTCGAAACCTACAACCAGGCCGTGCTCGACGCGTTTCGCGACGTCGCGAACCAGATTGAGTCGCTGCAGTCGCTCGCGCGGCAGCAGACTGACGTCGAAGCGGCGGCCGACACCGCGCGGCGCGCGTTCGACTATGCGATGCAAGGCTATCGCGCGGGTCTGACCGATTACCTGACTGTGCTTTCGACCGAAACCGAACGGTTGCAGGCACAACAAAGTCTCGCGGACGTGCGCGCCGCGCGGCTCGATGCATGGGCGCAGCTGATGGCGGCACTCGGCGGCGGCGTCGAGCCGCCTGCCGCACCGGCCGCCGCCGCACCAGAAGGAGCTTCCGATGTTCGCTGAAATTCCATTCGTGTCGCTGCTCGTTCCCGGCCTGCTGCCGGCCTTTGTGTCCTGCGCGATCGCATTCTGGATCGTCGATCGCGTACTCGCGCGCGCGGGCCTGTACCGGCGCGTGTGGCACCCGGCGCTGTTCCGCGTATCCGCGTTCGTATGCGTGTTCTGCGGCGTCGCGCTGCTGTTCGCGCGCTGAGCACCCTATTTACGTATCGAGTCGACATGCGTGCCCAAACCTGCTTTCGCGTCGCGGCGACCCTGCTGCTGTTCGTCGCCGCCATCCTGCTCGCCCACGCGCTGTGGAACCGCTACATGTATGCACCGTGGACGCGCGACGGCCGCGTGCGCGCCAAGGTCGTCAATATCGCGCCTGACGTATCGGGCATCGTGACCGACGTGCTCGTCGCGGACAATCAGCCGGTCCGCCGCGGAGACGTGCTGTTTCGCATCGATCCCGAACGCTTTCGCTATGCGCTCGCGCAGGCGGACGCACAGGTCGAACTGCGCAAAGCGGAACTCGACATGCGCAGGCAACAGGCGTCGCGCCGCGCGCTGCTCGACAGCGCGGTCGTATCCGCCGAAGTCCGCGAGGACGCAGGATCCGCGGCGAAACAGGCGCTCGCGAACTATCAGGCGGCACGGGCCGCGCGCGACGTCGCGCGGCTCAATCTCGCGCGCAGCGAAGTGCGCGCGCCGGTCGACGGCTACATCACCAACCTGAACCTGTACGCAGGCGACTATGCAAGCGCGGGCGTCGCCCGGCTCGCGCTGATCGACGCGCATTCGTACTGGGTCTACGGCTATTTCGAGGAAACCAAGCTGCCGCAGGTGCGTGTGGGCGATCCGGCAGAGATCCGGCTGCTGGCGGGCGGCCCACCGCTGACCGGCCACGTCGAAAGCATCGCGCGCGGCATCAGCGATCGCGACAACCCGGCCGGCGCGACGCTGCTCGCCGATGTCAATCCGGTCTTCACGTGGGTCCGTCTTGCGCAGCGCGTGCCGGTGCGCATTCGTCTCGACGACGTTCCGGCCGCGCAGTTTCTCGCGGCGGGGACGACCTGCACGGTCACGCTGCGCCCGGCGACGCCCGAGCGCGGACCGGGCCGCCGCACCGACGCGCGCTGAAGCATGAAGCGAACAGCGCGTGCGCACATCGTTCGACATCGGGAAACACCGTGTTCTCGAATGCATGCCTTCCGGCACGCGCCGATACGCTCTTACACTTGATATATGTCGGCCGGATCGTGAAGGCGCGAGGTCGCTGCGTCGCAAGACGAGCGAACGCCGCGAGCACGGCCGCCGCGGCGCACGTTCGACAACGGAGGCAACGAATGGCAACGAGCAATGCGTATCTGTCCCAACTTCGTTGCGGACCCGACGATTCCGGTCGAGCGCCGTCGGCGGTACGGACTTCGCCTCGTGCGGACGACTGCCGCGCAGCGGCCGGCAGCCGCTCATGCTGAGCGCCGCATCCTGCTGGGTCGCGCCGCGCGCGATCGCCGCGCCGTCGCGCAGCGAAGTCCACGTGACGATTCTCGAATACTCGACGGAAAACCTGCTCGTGCGCTGGGTCGAAAGCGGCCGTCGTCATTACGGCGAGCAGAAATGGCGGCGCGCGGTCGCGAAGCGCGCGGGCCGCTGTGCGTATTCGGGCCGCGCGATCGACGAAGGCGATGCGGTCTACCGTCCGACCGGCCGTCCGCGACCGGGCAATCATCTTGCGATGATCGCGGCGGACGGGCTCGACGCGGCGTTGCGCTGATGCGGCGCGATGTGCGGCCGCGCGCGGATGCGACAGTCCGTTCCGCAGCCTGCCGCTAATCGCGCGCGGCGAGCGTCTGTATCGTGTTCATCATTGCGTGTCGCCGTGCGGCTGCGGCCACGCGCGACGCCAGTCGCCCGCGCCACGCCGTTTTTACAAACAGGAGCAACGATGGAATTCTTACTGGATCACGCGCCCGACGAGGAAGCCGCGCGGGCCGTCGAACACGAAATCCGGCGCGTCGACCCCGATGCGAAGGTCGAGATCGACCGCGCGACGTCCCGCGTGATGATCGATTCGTGGTTGTTTCCCGAGGAGTTCGTCGTCGCGTTCGAGGATGCGGGTTTCGCGGTCCGGATCAAGGATCATTGACGCGCGGGCCGGAGCGATGACGGGCGGCGGCGCGCGCACTTCGCGTCGGGTGCAGGAATTGCTGTCGCAACCGCCGCGCGGCAACCGGGCGATGACAGCTGGCCGCCGCAGGTACGGCGAACGCGCGATAATATCGACCCAACCCCGTCAAATCGCATGAAGAAAACGACCCGAACCGCCCTTTTCGGCGTACTGCTCACCGTCGCGACGGCCGGCACTGCTGCAGCCGCATCGCTCGACGACGCGCTCGACTGCCATTCGAACGGCCACAAGTTCGTCGCGCCGCTGCTCGCGGCCGGCGACATCCAGCGCGAACCGATGCACGTCGAATCGAATTCGGTGAACGCGTTCCGCACCGCGCGGCCACTGACCGCATACGGTTTCGGCGTCTACGTCGTGCTCGGCTATCAGGCGAACGATCCGATTTTCCGCCCCGGCGACGGCACGCCGATCGGCGACTGGGCGTACGGCGTGGTCGTGCGTGGCACGAAAAGTGCGGTCGAAGCGGCGGTGCGCAAGGCCGGCAGCGATGCGACGGTCAAGCAGGCGTTTCCGTTCCTGACCGCGATCGTCTGCTCGTCGGACTGAACGGCGGGCGCACGGCCTCGCGGCGATGCGGCAGCGGCGCCGCAGCCGTCATGCGCCCGTGTAGACGACGCGATACGGAATGCCGACCTTCTCCCATTCCGCCGCTTCCTGGCTGAGGCTGTAATCGGTCAGCGGATTCTGCTCGACCCACATGCTCGGCAGCCGCACTTCGTAGCCGCCCTTCTTCATCTGCGCGACCGAAATGTCGGGCAGCCCGGCGTCGGTACGGCGCCGGCACAGCAGCGCCGCGAGCCGCAGACAGAACAGCAGCGGCCACTCGACTTCGCGCGCCTGCGACAGCTTGCCGAGCTTGCCCGCATGGCCGAGCACCAAGGCGGCGAGCCGCGCCTGATCGGTGCGCGAGAAACCGGGCATGTCCGCATTGCTCGCGATATACGCGGAATGCTTGTGATACGCGCTGTGCGAGATCGACAGCCCGATCTCGTGCAGCGCCGCGGCCCAGCCGAGGAACGTCCGGCACTCTTCGCGCCGCTCGTCGTCCGGCTCGCCGAGCTGGTCGTAGAAGCGCACCGCGAGCGCGGCGATCCGTTCGGCCTGCGCGCGATCGACGCCGTAGCGGCGCGTGAATCCTTCGACGGTGACCGCGCGCATGTCCTCGTGCTGCGTACGGCCGAGCAGGTCGTAGAGCACGCCGAGGCGCAGCGCGCCGTCGGTCGTGTCGACATAGTCGACGCCCAGTTCCTCGAACACGGCCAGCATGATCGCGAGACCGCCGGCGAGCACCGGCACGCGATCGGGCTTCAGCGCGATCAGCTTCAGCCGGTTCACGTTCTCGGCCTTGATCAGTGCGCGCTTGAGCCGCTCGAGGCCGCCGCGCGAGATCCCGTGCGTGATGCCCGGATCGTTGAAGCCGTTCGCCTCGACGAGCTCGGCGAGCGCGCGCGCGGTGCCCGACGAGCCGATCGCCTGATCCCAGCCGGCTTTCTTGTACTCGCTCGAAATGATCTGGATTTCGCGCTTCGCCGCGAGTTCGGCCTGCCGCATCGTGTATTCGTCGACGTTGCCGGCCGGGAAGAATGCGCGGCTGTGGCTCACGCAACCGATGTACAGACTCTCCATCACGAGCGGCGTGTAGTGCGAGCCGATGATGAATTCGGTCGAGCCGCCGCCGATGTCGACGACGAGCCGCTTGCCGGCGCTCGCGGGCACCGAGTGCGCGGCGCCCGCATAGATCAGGCGCGCCTCTTCGCGGCCTGCGATCACTTCGATCGGAAAACCGAGCGCGGCTTCGGCCTCGACGAGAAATTCGCCGGCATTCTTCGCGACGCGCAGCGTGTTGGTCGCGACCGCGCGCACGTGATCGGGATGAAAATCGCGCAGACGCTCGCCGAACCGCTTGAGCGCCTCCCAGCCGCGCTCCTGAGACGCGCGGTCGAGCAGCTTGTCGCTCGACAGCCCGGCGGCAAGCCGGACCGGCTCGCGCAGCGCATCCACAGGGTAGATCTGGCTTCCCGCCGGCGTCTCCTCGACGCGTCCGACGATCAGCCGGAAGCTGTTCGAGCCGAGATCCACGGCAGCCAGCAAGTGGGGAGTTGTAACCATCAGAAGGGGCTCCGTGCGCGTTCGCTCGCGGCATCCGTGCGGCCCGCGAAGCAGTCGATCGAAGCGCACATTTTAAGCGTGGAACGCTTTCGGGCGCCACGCCCGGCGAACATGCGCACGATACGCGCGTATATCGCCGCACATTCGCGATATCACCCGTTTCAGGCGTATATTTTGCTGATATATATTTGGTCTTGTCATCAGCACGTCATCGAATCGTGAGAGTTTCCGAGCGTCCTTTCGAAACATCGCCCGACCTGCCTCCTATATTGCCGATGTCCGTCCGTTATCCGCTTCTCAACCGTGAACTCGGCATCCTCGGTTTCAACGAGCGCGTGCTGGCCCAGGCGGCCGATCCGCAAGTCCCGCTGCTCGAGCGCCTGCGCTTCATCTGCATCACGAGCAGCAACCTCGACGAATTTTTCGAAGTCCGGATGGCCGGCCTTCAGGAACAGATCCGCGACAACCCCGGCGCGATGACGCCCGACGGGATGTCGCTGCAGCATGCATACGACCTCGTCGTCGAGCGCGCGCAGCGGCTCGTGCATCGGCAGTACACGATGCTGCACGAAACCGTGCTGCCCGCGCTCGAACAGGAAGGCATCTACTTCCACAACAGCGACTCGTGGAGCGACGCGCAGCTCGAATGGGCGCGGCGCTACTTCCTCGACGAGCTGCTGCCCGTGCTCACGCCGATCGGCCTCGATCCGGCCCACCCGTTCCCGCGCGTGCTGAACAAGAGCCTGAACTTCGTCGTCGAGCTCGAAGGCCGCGACGCGTTCGGCCGCCAGGCCGTGATGGGCATCGTGCAGGCGCCGCGCGCGCTGCCGCGCGTCGTGCAGATGCCGCAGGCGCTGTCGGGCTTCGAGCACGGCTTCGTGCTGCTGAGCTCGTTCATGCAGCGCTTCGTCGGCGAGCTGTTCCCGCAGCTCGTCGTGAAAAGCTGCAACCAGTTCCGCATCACGCGCAACAGCGAATTGTTCGTCGACGAAGACGAGATCACGAACCTGCGCGTCGCGTTGCAGGGCGAACTGCCGGCGCGCCATCTGGGCAACGCGGTGCGCCTCGAAGTGTCGGCCGACACGCCGCAGCACATCGTGCAGCGGCTGCTCGAGGAAAGCGGGCTCGGCGAGAAAGACTGTTACCGCGTGATCGGCTCGGTGAACCTCGTGCGGCTGATGCAGATTCCCGATCTCGTCGATCGGCCCGACCTGAAGTTCACGCCGTTTACCGCATCGATTCCGCCGGCGATCGCGAACGCGACGACGATGTTCGACGCGATCGACGAAGGCGACATCCTGCTGCATCACCCGTACGAAAGCTTCCAGCCCGTGCTCGAGCTGCTGCAGCAGGCCGCGCGCGATCCGAGCGTCGTCGCGATCAAGCAGACGATCTATCGCACCGGCACCGATTCGCCGCTGATGGACGCGCTGATGGAAGCCGCGCGCAACGGCAAGGAAGTGACGGTCGTCGTCGAGCTGCTCGCGCGCTTCGACGAGGAAACCAACATCAATTGGGCGTCGCAACTCGAAGCGGTCGGCGCGCACGTCGTATACGGCGTCGTCGGACACAAGTGCCACGCGAAGATGATGCTGATCGTGCGGCGCGTGCTGCAGGGCGGCAAGGCGACGCTGCGCCGCTACGTGCATCTCGGCACCGGCAACTACCATCCGCGCACGGCGCGGCTGTACACCGACTTCGGGCTGATGACGGCCGACCAGAAGATCTGCGAGGACGTCCACCACGTGTTCCAGCAGTTGACCGGCATCGGCGGCGAACTGGCGCTGCACGAGCTGTGGCAGTCGCCGTTCACGCTGCATCCGCGCATCATCGAGTCGATCCGCACCGAGATCGACAATGCACGCGCCGGCAAGCGTGCGCGCATCGTCGCGAAGATGAATGCGCTGCTGGAGCCGTCGGTGATCGCGGCGCTGTACGAAGCCTCGCAGGCCGGCGTGAAGGTCGACCTGATCGTGCGCGGCGTCTGCGCGCTGAAGCCCGGCGTGCCGGGGCTGTCGGAGAACATCACCGTGCGCTCGATCGTCGGCCGTTTCCTCGAGCATCACCGGATCTACTACTTCCATGCCGACGGCGCCGAGCACGTCTATCTGTCGAGCGCCGACTGGATGGATCGCAACCTGTTCCGCCGCGTCGAAGTCGCGTTCCCGATCCGCGAGCGCAAGCTCAAGCGGCGCGTGATCGCCGAAGGGCTCTCGGTGTGCCTCGGCGACAATCAATCGGCGTGGCAGATGCAAAGCGACGGTCACTACCGTCGTCGCCGCGCCGGCAAGACGGTACGCAACGCGCAGCTCGGCCTGCTCGCGAAGTTCTGTTCGTGATCGCGTAGCACGCACGACGCGTCGCCCATGAAAAACGCAGCCCTCGGGCTGCGTTGTCTTATGCCGATCGCGCGCCGCAGGCGCGCGCCGCGCTCACGATGCCATCGAGGCCGGCCGAATCGCGATGATCCGCGACGCGGGAAAACGCGCCGTGAACGTACTGCCGCGCCCTTCCTCGCTCTGTACATACAGATGCGCGTCGTGCCGCTGCAGCACGTGCTTGACGATCGCGAGCCCGAGACCGGTGCCGCCCGTATCGCGCGAACGGCTGCGATCGACGCGATAGAAGCGCTCGGTCAGCCGCGGTAGATCGGCGGCCGGAATGCCGAAGCCGCTGTCGGTCACCGAGAACACGCCCTGCGCGCCTTCGCGTCGCCACGTCACGCAGATCTTGCCGCCGTCCGGCGTGTAGCGAATCGCGTTGGTCACGAGATTCGCGAACGCGCTGAACACTTCGGTCTGCGCGCCCGTCACGCCGAGCGTGTCGTCGATCGAAAACGTGATGTCGTGATGGCCGTTCGACAGCGTGTGCGCGTCCTCTTTCAGATGGTCGAACACCGAGCGCATGTCGATCGCGCGATCGAGCGGCGGCTTGCTTTCGCCTTCCAGCTTCGCGAGCACCAGCAGATCGGTGACGATGTGCCGCATCCGCGACGCCTGCTGCTCCATCATCTCGAGATAGCGCGCGCGGTCCTCTTCGCCGAGCGGCAGTTCGCGCATCGTCTCCAGAAAACCCGACAGCACGGTGAGCGGCGTCTTCAGCTCGTGCGACACGTTCGCGACGAAGTCGCGACGCATCGCATCGGTGCGCTCGAGCTCGGTGATGTCCTGCGTGAGCAGCAGCTTGCGGTTCTCGCCGTACGGAAACACCTGCACGGCAAGCACGTTCTGCCGCGAGTCGCCCATCCCGCGCATCACGAGCGTTTCGTCGTAATGCTGCGCGTTCAGATAGCGGACGAAGTCGGGATGACGGACGAGGTTCGTGATGTGCTGGCGCAGGTCGCGCTTCGCGTCGAGACCGAAGTGCACTTCGGCGATCGCGTTGCACCACTCGATCTGGTCGTGATCGTCGAGCATCGCGACGCCGTTCGGCGACGCCTGGATCGCCTGGATGAAGCGCGAATGCTGCTGCTCGACCTGCCGCACCTGCGCGTGCCACTGCTTCGCGAGCTTGTGCAGCCGGTAGTAGATCTCGCCCCAGATGCCGGGCGCGCTCGGCACTTCGCCGTACACCGGCGCATCGAGCAGCCGCCAGAGACGCTGCGTATGGAACGTACTGAAAAAGCCCTGCACGATCAGCATCGCGGCCGCGAAGCCGAAGCCCGCGGTCGGGCCGGCGAACACGCCGACCAGTACGCTGATCAGCACGAGCAGCACGAGCGACACCAGAAAGCGCGCCCAGATGATGTTCATGATTCAGCGTCCAAAAGAATGAACGGCATGCCGCGTTTCCGGCATGCCCGATGGCGTTACGCGTGCTTCGCGAGCCGGTAGCCGCTGCCGCGCACGGTCTCGATCATCGCATCGCAGCCGGCCGGTTTCAAGGCCGCGCGCAATCGTTTGATATGCACGTCGACGGTGCGCTCCTCGACGAAGACGTGATCGCCCCACACCTGGTCGAGCAACTGCGTGCGGCTGTGCACGCGCTCCGGATGCGTCATGAAGAAATGCAGCAGCCGGAACTCGGTCGGACCGAGATCGAGCTTGATCTCGCTGCCGTTCGTCTGCGCGGCGACACGGTGCGTGGCCGGATCGAGACGCAGCCCGTTGATCGACACGACGTCTTCGGTCAGCTGCGGCGCGCGACGGCGCAGCACCGCCTTGATGCGCGCCATCAGTTCCTTCGGCGAGAACGGCTTCGTCACGTAGTCGTCCGCGCCGATCTCGAGGCCGAGCACCTTGTCCTGCTCGTCGCCGCGCGCGGTCAGCATGATGATCGGAATGTGCTTGGTCCGTTCGTTGTTGCGCAGGTCGCGCGCGAACGCGATACCGGACTTGCCCGGCAGCATCCAGTCGAGCAGCACCAGATCGGGCAGCACGTCGCTGATCAGGTTCTGCGCCTGTTCAGCGTTGTACGCGCGAATCGGACAGTGACCGGCATGCTGGAGATTCACCGAGATCAGTTCCGAAATCGCGGGTTCATCTTCAACGACGAGAATGTTGCTGGGCATCGGCACCTCTATCTTCCTGGCGTAGTCGCGTTAACTGTTGGCTTCGCGATCGAGCGTGTCGCGCGGCTGGTGCCGCACGTCCGTGCCCTTCACGATGTAGATGATGAATTCGGCGATGTTCTTCGCGTGATCGCCGATCCGTTCGATCGCCTTCGCGATGAACAGATACTCGAGACCGACCGAGATCGTGCGCGGGTCTTCCTGCATGTACGACACGAGCTTGCGCACGAACGCGCGGAATTCCTGGTCGATTTCCTTGTCGTCCTTGACGATCTGCGCGGCGGCCACCGTATCGAGGCGCGCGAACGCGTCGAGCGCGCGGCGCAGGATCGTCACGGCCATCTCGCCCGACACCTTGATCTCGGCGATGTTCACGGCACGCGCGGCCGGCTCGTCGATCAGGCGGCGCACGCGCTTCGCGATCTTCTCGGCCTCGTCGCCCGCGCGCTCGAGGTTCGTAATCGTTTTCGAAATCGACATCAAAAGACGCAGGTCGCGTGCGGCCGGCTGCCTCCGCGCGATGATGTTCCCGCACTCCTGGTCGATGTCGACTTCCATCGCGTTCAGCGTTTCCTCGGCCGCGATCACGCGTTCGGCCGCGTCGCGGTCGAACTCGTTGAGCGCATGCATTGCGCCGACGATCTGCGACTCGACGAGCCCGCCCATCTCCAGCACCTTCGACGACACCGCGTTCAGATCGGCGTCGAACTGGCTCGACAGATGTTTATCCGACATGATTGTTGTTCCCCGTCATCAGCCGAAACGGCCGGTGATGTAGTCTTCGGTTTCCTTGCGTACCGGCTTGATGAAGATCTTTTCGGTTTCGCCGAATTCGATCAGCTCGCCCAGGTACATGTAGGCCGTGAAGTCCGAGCAGCGTGCGGCTTGCTGCATGTTGTGCGTGACGATCACGACCGTGTAGTCGCTCTTGAGCTCGGCGATCAACTCCTCGATACGGCCCGTCGAGATCGGATCGAGCGCCGAACACGGCTCGTCGAGCAGCAGCACTTCCGGACGGATCGCGATGCCGCGCGCGATGCAAAGCCGCTGCTGCTGGCCGCCCGACAGCCCGTAGCCGCTCTGGTTCAGCTTGTCCTTCACCTCGTTCCAGAGCGCGGCCTTCGTCAGCGCCCACTCGACGCGGTCGTCCATCTCCGAGCGCGTGAGTTTTTCGAACATCTTCACGCCGAACGCGATGTTGTCGTAGATCGACATCGGAAACGGCGTCGGCTTCTGGAACACCATGCCGATCCGGGCGCGCAGCAGCGAGATGTCGCGCTTCGACGTCAGCAGGTTCTCGCCGTCCATCAGGATTTCGCCTTCGGCGCGCTGCTCCGGATAGAGCGCGTACATCTTGTTGAACGTGCGCAGCAGCGTCGACTTGCCGCAGCCCGACGGGCCGATGAACGCCGTCACCTTCCCTTCCGGAATGCGCAGGTTGATGTTCTTCAGCGCATGGAACTTGTTGTAGAAGAAGTTGAGGTTGTTGACCTCGATCTTCGCATTCAGCGGCGCGAGCGGGCGGCCGTTGGCCGCGTCGCGCGTGCCGGCGGGCGCAGCCGTGCGCTCGACGGGATTCAGGTGGCTTTCTGCCATATTCATCGGATTGCTCCGCCGTTACTTTTTCGAGAAGACCGAGCGCGCCAGGATATTGAGTCCGAGCACCCCGAGCGTAATCAGGAACACGCCTGCCCATGCGAGCGACTGCCACTCGGCGAACGGGCTCATCGCGAACTTGAAGATCGTGACCGGCAGGTTCGCCATCGGCTGGCTCATGTCGAACGAGAAGAACTGGTTCGACAGCGCGGTGAACAGCAGCGGCGCCGTTTCGCCGGCGATCCGCGCGACCGCGAGCAGCACGCCCGTCACGATCCCGCCGAGCGATGCGCGCAGCGTGATCTTCAACACCATGCGCCACTTCGGCGTGCCGAGCGCGACGGCCGCTTCGCGCAGCGCGTTCGGCACGAGCTTCAGCATGTTCTCGGTCGTGCGGATCACGATCGGAATCTGCAGCAGCGCGAGTGCGATCACGCCGGCCCAGCCGGAGAAGCGTCCCGACTTCGCGACGACGAGCGCATACACGAACAGCCCGACGACGATCGACGGCGCCGACAGCAGGATGTCGTTGATGAAGCGGATCGTGCTCGCGAGCAGATTCTTCTGCCCGTATTCGGCGAGGTAGACGCCCGCGAGGATGCCGATCGGCGTGCCGATCAGCGTACCGAAGCCGCAGAGCAGCAGGCTGCCGACGATCGCGTTCGCGAGACCGCCGCCTTCGGTGTTCGGCGGCGGCGTCGATTCGGTGAACAGCTGCAGCGACAGGCCGCCGATGCCGAGATGCAGCGTCGTGTACAGAATCCACACGAGCCACAGCAGGCCGAATGCCATCGCGCCGAGCGACGCCGTCAGCGCGACCGCGTTGGTCAGCTTGCGCTTGCGCTGCAGCCGCGTGCGCATCGCCTCGAGCGCGGCGCCGTCCGGTCCCGGAAAATTCATCATGCGCTCGCTCATTTCTTGCCTTCTCCCTTCTCGAGACGCAGCAGCATCAGCTTCGAGATGGCCAGCACGATAAACGTGATCACGAACAGGATCAGGCCCAGTTCCATCAGCGCGGACGTATGCAGGCCCGGCTGCGCTTCCGCGAATTCGTTCGCGAGCGCCGACGTGATGCTGTTGCCGGGCGCGAACAGCGACGCGCTGTCGAGCAGGTTCGTGTTGCCGATCACGAACGTGACGGCCATCGTCTCGCCGAGCGCGCGGCCGAGGCCGAGCATCACGCCGCCGATCACGCCCGTCTTCGTATACGGCAGCACGACCTTCCACATCACTTCCCAGGTCGTGCAGCCGATGCCGTACGCCGACTCCTTCAGCAGCACGGGCGTCACTTCGAACACGTCGCGCATCACCGACGCGATGTACGGGATGATCATGATCGCCAGGATCACGCCCGCCGCGAGAATGCCGATCCCGATCGGCGGGCCCGAGGTCAGCGGGCCGAGAATCCAGACGTTCTCGAACAGGCGGCCGATCGGCTTCTGAAAGTACTGCGCGAAGATCGGCGCGAAGATCAGCAGCCCCCACATGCCGTACACGATCGACGGAATCGCGGCGAGCAGCTCGATCGCGATGCCGAGCGGACGGCGCAGCCACACGGGCGACAGCTCGGTCAGGAACAGCGCGATGCCGAAGCTGACGGGCACCGCGATCACGAGCGCGATCAGCGAGGTGACGACCGTGCCGTAGATCGGCACGAGCGCACCGTAGACGTCCGAGTTCGGATCCCACTCGGCGTGCCACAGAAAGCCGATGCCGAACTTTTCGATCGTCGGCATCGACGCAATGATCAGTGAAACGATGATCCCGCCGAGCAGCAGCAGGGTCACGATCGCGGCGAGCCGCGCGAGGCCGCCGAACACGATATCGCCGACACGGCCGGGCGCACGTTGCGCTTCGCCGCCGGCGGACCGTGAAGACGGATAGGAAATATCAGACATGGGTGCCTGCTTTTGAACGCCGGACGCCGTAACGCCCGGCCTTACTGCACACACTGCCCGGCCGGCGCGGCCGGGCAGCGAACCGCTGCAACGCTTACTCCGCGGCGATCGGCTTGCCCGATGCGTCGGTCACCTTCACCTTCCATTGCTTGCGGATTTCCGCTTCGACCGCCGCCGGCAGCGAGATGTAGTCGAGGCTGTCCGCCGCCTTCTCGCCGTTCTTGAACGCCCAGCTGAAGAACTTCAGCGTTTCGGCGCCCTGCTCCGGCTTGTCCTGCTTTGCGTGCAGCAGCACGAACGTCGCGCCGACGACCGGCCATGCGTCCTTGCCCGGCTCGTCCGTCAGGATCTGGTAGAACGACTTCGACCAGTTCGCGCTCGCGGCCGCGGCCTTGAACGTTTCGGTCTTCGGCTCGACCACCGCACCCGACGAGTTCTTCAGCGCCGTGTACGTCATGTTGTTCTTCTTCGCGTACGCCCATTCGACATAGCCGATCGCGCCCGGCAGGCGCTGCACGAACGCGGCGACGCCGTCGTTGCCCTTGCCGCCCGTACCCGTCGGCCAGTTGACCGTCGTGCCTTCACCGATCTTCGACTTCCACTCGCCGTTGACCTTCGACAGGTAGTTCGTCCAGATGAAGCTCGTGCCCGAGCCGTCCGCGCGGCGGACGACCGCGATGTCCGTATCCGGCAGCTTGACCTTCGGGTTCAGCGCGGCGATCGCCGGATCGTTCCACTTCTTGATCTTGCCGAGATAGATGTCGCCGAGCACCGGGCCCGACAGCGTCAGTTCGCCGGCCTTCACGCCCGGCACGTTGACGACCGGCACCACGCCGCCGACGACCGTCGGGAACTGGAACAGGCCTTCCTTCGCGAGTTCGTCATCCTTCAGCGGTGCGTCCGAACCGGCGAAATCGACCGTCTTCGCGACGATCTGCTTCAGGCCGCCCGACGAACCGATACCCTGGTAGTTGACCTTCGCGCCGCCGGACTGCTGATAATCGGCAGCCCATTTCGTGTAGATCGGCATCGCGAACGTGCTGCCTGCCCCCGTGATGTCGGCTGCGTGGGCGGCAACGGCGAAAAGCGCGCCAGCCAGGCCGGCAATCGCGGTTTGCATCAATTTCATGAGACCTCCAGTGTGTGAGCGGATGACTACGGCACCGCGAAGGTTAGGGGCTGCTCATGACGATAATGTGACAATCGATGAAACTGGCGTGACAGTAACATGACTGGTTGAAAGCGAGTAGCGCGCGGCGTTGTTACCGGCGCGGCGATCGCGGGGGTCGGATGGCGGTATAAGTTACCGCTCGCGCATGCGGCGAGGATGGAGGATTCGGCGCTGCAGCGCGGTTGGATGCAGGGCGACGAAGAACGGTGTGTGCCGTTTGGTTGGACTAGCGCGTGGGTGGGAATGGGGTCGAAAGCGCGAAAGCGCACGATCTACAAACTGCTCGGCATGGAGGCCCGCTGCAATGCCTCGACCGACGATGACGGCAGTAGATATTCGCGATCGTCGGCGCGCGTACTTGCATGCAGATAAAAGCGCGGCGCCCCTACAGGCGCCGCGCTCCTTTTGATCATGCGGCCGGCGCGCCGCTACCCGGCGCCCACCGACCGCTTCGACGTCACGCCGTCGCCGCGCGTACCGCTTCGGCGATCGCTTCCGCGTGGCGCGTCGCGTCGGCCGCCTGTTGCGCCTCGACCATCACGCGCAGCACCGGTTCGGTCCCCGACGCGCGGATCAGCACGCGGCCGCTGCCGGCGAGCGCCGCTTCGGCCGTCTCGATCGCCGCGCGGATCGACGCACTGCCCTTCCAGTCGGCGCCCGGCTTCATCCTTACGTTGATCAGCTTCTGCGGGAACAGCGTCACGCCGTCGAGCATCTGCGCGAGCGTCTTGCCGCTGCGCTTGAGCGCCGCGAGCACGAGCAGCGCCGACACGATGCCGTCGCCCGTCGAATGGCGATCGAGCGACAGGATGTGGCCCGAGCCTTCCGCGCCGAGCTGCCAGCCGTGTTCGCGCAGTTTTTCGAGCACGTAGCGGTCGCCGACCGCCGCGCGCACGAATTGGACGCCCGCACGCTGCAGCGCGACTTCGACCGCGAGGTTCGTCATCAGCGTGCCGACCGCGCCTTCGACCTTGCCGTCGGTCGCGATCCGGTCCTGCACGAGCACGTAGAGCAGTTCGTCGCCGTTGTAGAGGCGGCCCGACGCGTCGACGATCTGCAGGCGGTCCGCGTCGCCGTCGAGCGCGATCCCGAGGTCCGCGCGATTCGCGCGCACGGCGCGCATCAGCGCGTCGGGCGCAGTCGCGCCGACACCGTCGTTGATGTTGAAGCCGTTCGGCGCGACGCCGATCGGAATCACGTCCGCGCCGAGCTCGTGGAACACGTGCGGCGCGACCTGATACGCGGCGCCGTGCGCGCAGTCGACGACGAGCTTCAGCCCGCGCAGGTCGAACGCGGCCGGGAACGTGCTCTTGCAGAACTCGATGTAGCGACCGGCCGCGTCGTCGAGGCGGCGTGCCTTGCCGAGGCCGTCCGACGGCGCGCACTCGAGCGGCTTGTCGAGCCACGCCTCGATCGCGGCTTCGGTGTCGTCCGGCAGCTTGTTGCCGTCCGCCGAGAAGAACTTGATCCCGTTGTCCGGATACGGATTGTGCGACGCGCTGATCACGACGCCCGCCGACAGCCGCAGCGCGCGCGTCAGATACGCGACGCCCGGCGTCGGCATCGGGCCGGCCAGCATCACGTCGACGCCCGCCGCCGAGAAACCGGCCTCGAGCGCGGCCTCGAGCATGTAGCCCGACACGCGCGTGTCCTTGCCGATCAGCACCGTCGGCCGCGCACCGGGCGCGACGTCCGCCGTACCCGCGAGCACCTTGCCGGCCGCATAGCCGAGGCGCAACACGAAATCGGGCGTGATCGGCGCATCGCCGACCGTGCCGCGAATGCCATCCGTGCCGAAATATCGACGTCCCATGACGAATCTTCCTCCTTCGGTTTTCTGACTTATCGTTGCCGCGCGGCTTCGCGCACGGCACACCATACTTTCAGCGCGTCCACCGTCGCCGCGACGTCGTGCACGCGCACGATCGCGGCGCCGCGCTCGACCGCGCACAACGCGGCGGCGACACTCGCCGCGATCCGCTCCATCGGCGGCTTGCCGCCGATCACCGCGCCGAGCATCGACTTGCGCGACATCCCGGCGAGCACCGGATACGCGCGTCCGTCGGGCCGCAGCGGCGCCGTGTCGGGCAGCGCGGCCAGCAGCGCATAGTTGTCGTCGACGACTGCCTTGCCGAACCCGAAACCGGGATCGACGCAAATCCGTTCCGGCGCGACGCCGGCGTCGCGCAGCGCCTGCACGCGTGCCGCGAGAAAATCGCGCACGTCCGCGACGACGTCGCCGTAATCGGGCTCGCCGACCTGCATCGTCTGCGGCTCGCCGAGCATGTGCATCGCACAGAGTCCGCTGTCGCCGTCGCGCACGGCGTCGATCGCGCCCGGCTGACGGAAACCCCAGATGTCGTTGATCAAGTCCGCACCGGCCGCGAGCGCCGCGCGCATGACCGCAGGCTTGTACGTGTCGATCGACAACGGCACGTTGAGCGGCCGCAGCGCTTCGACGAGCGGGATCACGCGTGCGAGCTCTTCATCGAGCGGCACGGGCGGCGCACCGGGACGCGTCGATTCGCCGCCGATATCGAGTATGTCGGCGCCGTCGGCAATCATCCGTTCGGCTTGTCGCACTGCGTCGTCGTAGGCGAGAAAACGGCCGCCGTCGGAAAACGAATCGGGCGTCGCGTTCAGGATGCCCATCACGAGCGGGCGTTCGAAGGTCAGCGTGAAGCGGCCGCAGCGCAGCGGCGCGGGAATGGGCGGGGAAGCGGTGGAATCGGACACGGAGCGGCTGAGGGGGAGAATACAAAACGGGCCGGTGTGGAACCACACCAGCCCGTGAACGGTGCTAGGACGAAGTTTATACCGGCGAGGCAGGTGCCGGTGCGTTGCCCGGCTTCACCTCGGCAGCGGCGCCGCCGCCCGGCGAATCGCCGCCGACGGCCGGCGTGCTCTTCGGCGAGCGCGGCGGACGCCCTTCCATGATGTCGTTGATCTGATCGGCGTCGATCGTTTCCCACTCCATCAGCGCGGCCGTCATCGCTTCGACCTTGTCGCGGTTCTCTTCGAGCAGACGACGCGCGAGGTTGTACTGCTCGTCGAGCACGCGGCGGATTTCCGCGTCGACCTTCTGCTGCGTCGCTTCCGAGATCGTGCGCGTGAAGCCGCGGCCGAACGGACCGCCGTCGTTCTCGTCGTCGACGTAGACCATCGGCCCGAGCGCGTCCGTCATCCCGAAGCGGGCGACCATCGCACGTGCCGTCTGCGTCGCCTTGTTGAAGTCGTCCGACGCGCCGGTGCTGATCAGGTTCAGGAACAGCTCCTCGGCCACGCGGCCGCCGAACAGGATCGCGAGGCGGTCGAGCAGATAGTCCTTCGAATACGTCTCGTTGTCGTGCTCCGGCAGCTGCCACGTCACACCGAGCGCACGCCCGCGCGGAATGATCGTGACCTTGTGCACCGGGTCGGCCTTCGGCAACAGCTTCGCGATCACCGCGTGACCCGACTCGTGATAGGCGGTCGCGCGCTTCGCTTCCTCGCGGATCACGGCCGACTTGCGCTCCGGACCCATGAAGATCTTGTCCTTCGCGTCCTCGAAGTCCTGCATCTCGACGATGCGCTTGCCGCGACGCGCGGCGAACAGCGCCGCCTCGTTCACGAGGTTCGCGAGATCGGCACCCGAGAAGCCCGGCGTGCCGCGCGCGATGACGGCGGCATCGACGTCGTTCGCGATCGGCACCTTGCGCAGGTGCACGCGCATGATCTGCTCGCGACCGCGGATGTCCGGCAAACCGACATAGACCTGACGGTCGAAACGGCCCGGACGCAGCAGCGCCTTGTCGAGCACGTCCGAACGGTTCGTCGCGGCGATCACGATCACGCCCGAATTCGCTTCGAAGCCGTCCATCTCGACGAGCATCTGGTTCAGCGTCTGCTCGCGCTCGTCGTTGCCGCCGCCCATGCCGGCGCCGCGATGACGGCCGACCGCGTCGATTTCGTCGATGAACACGATACACGGCGCATGCTTCTTCGCCTGCTCGAACATGTCGCGCACGCGGGCCGCGCCGACGCCGACGAACATTTCGACGAAGTCCGAACCCGAGATGCTGAAGAACGGCACCTTCGCTTCACCCGCGATCGCGCGGGCGAGCAGCGTCTTGCCGGTACCCGGCGGGCCGACGAGCAGCACGCCGCGCGGAATGCGGCCGCCGAGCTTCTGGAATTTCTGCGGATCGCGCAGGAAGTCGACGAGCTCGGACACTTCTTCCTTCGCTTCGTCGCAGCCCGCGACGTCGGAGAAGTTGACCGCGTTGTTGTTCTCGTCGATCAGCCGCGCACGCGACTTGCCGAACGAAAATGCGCCGCCTTTGCCGCCGCCCTGCATCTGCCTCATCATGTAGAACCAGAACACGATGATCAGGATCGTCGGCCCGAGATAGTACAGCGCGGACATCAGCGCGTTCGGCTCGTCGTCGGCCTTGCCGCTGACCTGCACGCCGTACTTCATCAGATCGCCGACCATCCAGATGTCGCCCGGCGACACGATCTGGTATTTCTGGCCATCGGCCGGAGTGACGGTGAGGTTGCGCCCCTGCACGACGACATTCTTGACCTTGCCCTTCTTGGCGTCATCCATGAACTGCGAATAGGACACACCTTCCTGGACGCGGGGCTTGTCGAACTGCTTGAACACCGTAAACAGCACCAGTGCAATCACCAGCCACACTGCTGCCTTCGAAAACATATTGTTGTTCAAAGCACCACTCCTTCACTCGTAGACGAGCGCCTACATTTTCCTTGCGGCGCTCCTCGGTCATTCTAATCCAGTCCGACCACCCCTGCCATAAGCATTGACAACCGCCGCGATAGCGATTCGCTTGTCCGGCAAGGGCCGCGGCCCGTTTGCGGCATCCTGCCCGCGTTACCGCGGATGCTTCAGATGCCGGCCCAAAATGAACGTTTCGGACGATTTGTCGCGGGACGCCTTGGGCTTGCGTGGTGCGACCACCTTAAACTGCTGTTTGAACTTTTCGACGATCTGGCTGTAGCCGCTGCCGTGGAAACACTTGACGAGCAACGCGCCGTCCGGCTTCAGGTGATTCTGCGCAAATTCGAGCGCCAGATCGCACACGTGCTCGATGCGCGCCGCATCCGCCGACGCCACTCCCGACAGGTTGGGGGCCATGTCGGAAATAACAAGGTCGACCGTGCGGCCTTCGAGCACGGCCTCGAGCTGATGCAGCACCTCGTCCTCGCGAAAGTCGCCCTGGATGAAGTGCACGTCGGCGATCGGCTCCATGGGCAGCATGTCGAGCGCAACGATCGTGCCGTCGATGCCGCCCTCGCGCACGGTGTCGCGCTTCTTGCCCTGCGCGAGCTTGTTGCGCGCATACTGGCTCCAGCTGCCGGGCGCCGCGCCGAGATCGACGATCACCTGGCCGGGCCGGATCAGCTTGTCCTGCTCGTCGATTTCCTTGAGTTTGTATGCCGCGCGCGCGCGATAGCCCTCCCGCTGCGCCATTTTGACGTACGGGTCGTTGATGTGGTCGTGCAGCCAGTGCTGGTTGAAGCGGTTTTTTGCCATTCGAAAGAGAGATTGCTGCCGTATGCTTCGTGAAGCCGCGCTTTTGGCGGATAATACGCGTCTTCTTCGCGCGGCTACGGCCCCTTTTGAGGCCCAAGCCGCGATTTTACGTGGTTTCGGCGCGCCGCTGACGCAGTCGCTGCGCAGCGATCGCTTTTCGTGCAGCGCGCCCCTAATTTGATTTCGATAATTCCATGCCCGCCCTTTCGCTTTCCCCCGCCGAGCGCTCCGCGCTGCGCTCCCAGGCCCATGCGCTCAAGCCCGTCGTGCTGATCGGCGCCGAAGGGCTGACCGACGCCGTGCTGAAGGAAATCAAGGTGCACCTCGACGCGCACCAGTTGATCAAGATCCGCGTGTTCGGCGACGAGCGCGACGAGCGCGTCGCGATCTACGACGAAATCTGCGACCGGCTCAACGCCGCGCCGATCCAGCACATCGGCAAGCTGCTCGTGATCTGGAAACCGGAAGCGCCCGCCGCCGCACCGTCGCGCGGCCGTCGTGCCGCCGGCGCGCTGCCGAGCGCCGGCGAAGCGGCCGACACGAAAAAGGGACGCGCGCCGCGCGTCGTCAAGGTCGTCAAGGTGTCGCCGAACGCGAGCCCGGTGCGCCGCCCGAAGCCGACGAAGGTCGTCGTGCGCGGCAACGAGCGCGTGACGGCCGGCGGCACCGTGAAGCGCGCGAAAAAGCGCCAGACGAGCACGAAGCGGCCGTTCCAGAACAAGTAACGCGCGTCGCGCGGGCCGCGGCACGTTCGCGGGCCGCGCCGCCTCGCCCGCGCCCGCTCAGGCGTCGCGCGCCGGCAGACGCCAGATCAGCATCAGCCCCAGCACGCTCTCGACGAGGTAGAACAGGCTCGAGATGCCGTGCAGCATCCCGAAGCGGCTCGCGTACGGCGAGTTCGCGATATCGGTGCCCGCTTCCATCGCGGCCACGCGCAGCGCGTTCATGAACGGCTGCAGCGCGAAATAGCCGATCAGCACGCACGCGACCATCGCGGCGACGACCCAGCGTACGCGCCGGTACTCGCCGCTGCCGCGCCGCACCTGCTGATTCGACAGCGCGAGCAGCAGCACGCCGCACACGACGCCGAGGATCGCCTCGATCCGGAACAGTTGCGCCGCGACCGAGCCGGCCGTCATCCGCTCGAGCGTGCGGAACAGCACGGGCGCGACCGCATAGCCGATCGTCAGCAGACTGCCGACCCATACGGCCGACAGCAGACGGAACACGCGGTGCGGCATCACGTCGCCCCGCGTCAGATGTAGCTGACCGAGATGATTTCGTATTCGCGCACGCCGCTCGGCGCCTGCACGGCCGCGACGTCGCCTTCCGACTTGCCGATCAGCGCGCGCGCGATCGGCGAGCTGACCGAGATCAGGCCGTGGTCGATGTCCGCTTCGTCGTCGCCGACGATCTGGTACTTCACGGTGTCGCCGGACTCGAGATCCTCGAGTTCGACCGTCGCGGCAAACACCACGCGGCCGTCGGCCTCGAGAACGGTCGGATCGATGATCTGCGCGGCCGACAGCTTCGATTCGAGTTCTGCGATGCGACCCTCGATGAAGCCCTGCTTTTCCTTGGCGGCGTCGTATTCGGCGTTTTCGGACAGATCGCCCTGTGCGCGGGCCTCCGCGATCGCATTGATCACGGCCGGCCGCTCGACGGACTTGAGGCGCTGCAATTCATCGCGCAGTTGCTCTGCGCCACGCTTTGTCAACGGAATGGTGCTCATAAACGGCTCAATCGCTAAAAAACGGCTATAAAAAAAATCACCGCGATTAAGCGCATTCCCGGCGGACCGGAAACGCCGCTTAACCGCGGCACGTGATGCTTCGACAGGTAACTGACCGCTTAGTTTAGGCGACCATGAAGACCTTGTAAATCATAGACTTCCAGATCCTTCAGGTAGCGCAGCCCCTCGACCGCCGCGCGTGCGCCCGACATCGTCGTGTAGTACGTGACCTTGTGCGCCTGCGCGCTCATCCGGATCGAACGCGAGTCGGCGATCGCCTGGCGCGTCTCGTCGACGGTCGTGAACACGAGCGCGATCTCGCCGTTCTTGATCATGTCGACGATGTGCGGACGGCCGTCCTTCACCTTGTTGACGACCTTCACCGGCACGCCGGCCGCTTCGATCGCGGCAGCCGTGCCCTTCGTCGCGACGATCGGATAGCCGAGATCGTGCAGCATGCGCGCGACTTCGACGGCCTTCGGCTTGTCGGCGTCCATCACCGTCAGCAGCACGGTGCCCGACTCCGGCAGGCGCGAGCCGGCCGCGAGCTGCGACTTGAACAGCGCCTCGCCGAACGTGCGGCCGACACCCATCACTTCGCCGGTCGAGCGCATTTCGGGCCCGAGCACCGGGTCGACGGTCGGGAACTTCACGAACGGGAACACCGCTTCCTTCACGCTGAAGTACGGCGGCTCGATCTCCTTCGTCACGCCCTGCTGCGCGAGCTTCTGGCCGACCATGGCGCGCGCCGCGATCTTCGCGAGCGGCAGGCTCGTCGCCTTCGACACGTACGGCACCGTGCGCGAGGCGCGCGGGTTCACTTCGAGCACGTAGATGATGTCCTGCTTCGAGCCGTCCGCCTGCGGTACCTGCTGAATCGCGAACTGCACGTTCATCAGGCCGACCACGTTCAACGCCTTCGCCATCGCGGCGGTCTGGCGCTTCAGCTCGGCCACCGTCTCCTTCGACAGCGAGTACGGCGGCAGCGAGCATGCCGAGTCGCCCGAGTGGACGCCCGCCTGCTCGATGTGCTCCATCACGCCGCCGATGAACACGGCTTCGCCGTCGCAGATGCAGTCGACGTCGCATTCGATCGCATCGTTCAGGAAGCGGTCGAGCAGCACCGGCGAGTCGTTCGACACCTTCACGGCCTCGCGCATGTAGCGCTCGAGATCGCGCGGCTCGTGGACGATTTCCATCGCGCGGCCGCCGAGCACGTACGACGGACGCACGACGAGCGGATAGCCGATTTCGGCGGCCAGCTCGAGCGCCTCCTCTTCGTTGCGCGCGGTGCGGTTCGGCGGCTGGCGCAGGCCGAGGTCCTGCAGCAGCTTCTGGAAGCGCTCGCGGTCTTCGGCCGCGTCGATCATGTCCGGCGACGTGCCGATGATCGGCACGCCGTGCGCCTCGAGGTCGAGCGCGAGCTTCAGCGGCGTCTGGCCGCCGTACTGGACGATCACGCCGACCGGCTTTTCCTTGTCGACGATCTCGAGCACGTCTTCGAGCGTCAGCGGCTCGAAGTACAGGCGGTCGGACGTGTCATAGTCGGTCGACACCGTTTCCGGGTTGCAGTTGACCATGATCGTCTCGTAGCCGTCTTCGCGCATCGCGAGCGCCGCGTGCACGCAGCAGTAGTCGAACTCGATGCCCTGGCCGATCCGGTTCGGACCGCCGCCGAGCACCATGATCTTCTTGTTCGACGTCGGCTGCGCCTCGCACTCTTCCTCGTAGGTCGAGTACATGTACGCGGTTTTCGTCGCGAATTCGGCCGCGCAGGTGTCGACGCGCTTGTACACCGGGCGCACGTTCAGTTCGACGCGACGGCGGCGCACGTCGTCGGGCTTCGCGCCGAGCAGCTTCGCGAGGCGGCGGTCGGAAAAACCGCTCTGCTTCAGGAAGCGCAGTTCGTCGGCCGTCAGCGATGCGAGCGTGCGGCCCGCGAGCGCCTTCTCCTTCAGGATGATCTGCTCGATCTGCGCGAGGAACCACGGGTCGATCGCCGTTTCCGCGTAGATCTCCTCGGCCGTCATGCCGATCCGGAACGCGTCGCCGACGTACCAGATCCGATCCGGGCCCGGCTCGTGGATCTCGATCGCGATTTCGTCGCGGTCGGTCGACTTCTCGTCGAGACCGTCGACGCCGACCTCGAGGCCGCGCAGCGCCTTCTGGAACGACTCCTGGAACGTGCGGCCGATCGCCATCACTTCGCCGACCGACTTCATCTGCGTGGTCAGGCGAGAATCGGCTTCGCGGAATTTCTCGAACGCGAAACGCGGGATCTTCGTGACGACGTAGTCGATCGTCGGTTCGAACGAGGCCGGCGTCTGGCCGCCGGTGATTTCGTTCTTCAGCTCGTCGAGCGTGTAGCCGACGGCGAGCTTCGCCGCGACCTTCGCGATCGGGAAGCCGGTCGCCTTCGAGGCGAGCGCCGACGAACGCGACACGCGCGGGTTCATCTCGATGACGACCATCCGGCCGTCCTTCGGGTTGATCGCGAACTGCACGTTCGAGCCGCCCGTGTCGACGCCGATCTCGCGCAGCACCGCGAGGGAGGCGTTGCGCAGGATCTGGTATTCCTTGTCGGTCAACGTCTGCGCCGGTGCGACGGTGATGGAGTCGCCGGTATGCACGCCCATCGGGTCGAGGTTTTCGATCGAGCAGACGATGATGCAGTTGTCGGCGCGGTCGCGCACGACTTCCATCTCGTATTCCTTCCAGCCGAGCAGCGATTCCTCGATCAGCAGCTCGCGCGTCGGCGAGAGATCGAGGCCGCGCTTGCAGATTTCCTCGAATTCCTCGCGGTTGTACGCGATGCCGCCGCCCGAGCCGCCGAGCGTGAACGACGGACGGATCACGACCGGATAGCCGCTGCCGCCGGTGGCCGCCATGATCTCCGCATGCACCTTGCTCGCCTCTTCCATCGAGTGCGCGATGCCCGACTTCGCGGAGCCGAGGCCGATCTTCGTCATCGCGTCCTTGAACTTCTGGCGGTCTTCGGCCTTGTCGATCGCCTCGGGCGACGCGCCGATCAGCTCGACGCCGAACTTCTCGAGCACGCCGTGGTGATGCAGGTCGAGCGCGCAGTTCAGCGCGGTCTGGCCGCCCATCGTCGGCAGGATCGCGTCCGGGCGCTCCTTCTCGATGATGCGCGCGACGACTTCCCAGGTGATCGGCTCGATGTAGGTGACGTCGGCCGTGTTCGGGTCGGTCATGATCGTCGCCGGGTTGCTGTTGACGAGAATGACCTTGTAGCCCTCCTCACGCAGCGCCTTGCATGCCTGTGCGCCCGAGTAGTCGAACTCGCACGCCTGGCCGATGATGATCGGGCCGGCGCCGATGATGAGGATGCTTTTGATGTCTGTGCGTTTTGGCATGGCTTGTGAATTCAATAAGTAATCGTTGTCGTGGTCGGCCGGCTGCGCTCAGCTCATGGTGGCGAGCGCGAGTTTCACCGAGAAGCCGATGAACAGGCCGCCCACGCTGCTCGCCGCGCCGGCCGCGAGCCTGCGGCGGCGGCGGAAATGCTCGGCGAGCCGCGCGCCCGCGAAGATCAGCGTGCTCAGGTACAGGAAGCTCGCGCATTGCGCGATCGCGCCGAGCACCGCGAACGACAGCGCGGGATGCGGGAATGCCGGATCGACGAACTGGATGAAGAACGAAATGAAGAACAGGATCGCCTTCGGGTTCAGGAGGCTCACGATCAGCGCCTTGCGGAACGGCCGGTCGCCGTCGACGGCGCGCGGCGCTTCGTCCGGCGCGTCGGCGCTCGCGCGCAGCTTGCGCCACGCGCCGCGCAGCATGCCGGTGCCGATGTAGAGCAGATACGCGGCGCCGCCGTACTTGACGACGGAGAACAGCAGCGGGTTCGCCTTCAGCAGCGACGCGACGCCGGCGGCCGACAGCACCATCAGCACCGTATCGCCGACGAACACGCCGCAGGCCGCGCGATAGCCGGCCTTCACGCCGCGCTGCGCCGCGAGCGACAGCACGTACATCGAATTCGGCCCCGGCAGCAGGATGATGAAGATCACGCCGAACACGTAGGTCCAGAGATCCGTGATGCCGAGTGCGTGACCGAACATGATGCGAGCCTCCGTGCGCGCGCCGTTCAGGCGCTGCGCTGCTTCGCCGCGTCCATCAGGGCGGTGAAGCGGTCGAACAGGTAGCCGATGTCGTGCGGGCCCGGCGACGCTTCCGGGTGACCCTGGAAGCAGAACGCCGGCTTGTCGGTGAGCTCGAAGCCCTGCAGCGTGCCGTCGAACAGCGACACGTGCGTCGCGCGCGCGTTGGCCGGCAGCGAGTCGGCGTCGACCGCGAAGCCGTGGTTCTGCGACGTGATCACGACGCGGCCGTCGGCGAGATCCTTCACCGGGTGGTTCGCGCCGTGATGGCCCGTCTTCATCTTCAGCGTCTTGGCGCCGACCGCGAGGCCCATGATCTGGTGGCCGAGGCAGATGCCGAAGGTCGGCACGCCGCGCTCGATGAATTCCTTGGTCGCCGCGATCGCGTAGTCGCACGGCTCCGGATCGCCGGGGCCGTTCGACAGGAAGATGCCGTCCGGATTCAGCGCAAGCGCGTCGGCCGCGCTCGCCTGCGCGGGCAGCACGGTGACCTGGCAGCCGCGCTCCGCGAGCATGCGCAGGATGTTGTACTTGACGCCGAAGTCGTAGGCGACGACGCGGTACTTCGGCGCTTCCTGCATTCCGTAGCCGCTGCCGAGACGCCATTCCGTCTGCTTCCACTCGAACGGGTTCGTCGTCGACACGACCTTCGCGAGATCCATGCCGGCGAGGCCCGGGAACGAGCGCGCGAGTTCGATCGCCTTCGCTGCGTCGTCCGAGCCCGCGAGGATGCAGCCGTTCTGCGCGCCCTTGTCGCGCAGGATGCGGGTCAGCTTGCGGGTATCGATGCCGGCGATCGCGACGACGCCTTCGTCGCGCAGGTAGTCGCCGAGCGTGCGCTCCATCCGGAAGTTCGAGGCGAGCGTGGGCAGATCGCGGATGATCAGGCCCGCGGCATGGACTTTCGTGGCTTCGACGTCTTCGGCGTTCACGCCGACGTTGCCGATATGCGGATAGGTGAGCGTCACGATCTGGCGCGCGTAGCTCGGATCCGTCAGGATTTCCTGATAGCCGGTGATCGCGGTGTTGAACACGACTTCACCGATCGTATGGCCTTCGGCCCCGATCGAATAACCACGAAAGACCGTGCCGTCGGCAAGTGCAAGCAAGGCGGGAGAAAAAGACGGCAACACGGGAGGCTCCTTGGGGAACACCCTGCTGCCGACCTGTCTACCCTGCCGCGCGCACGCCGCGCGGCGTGCGCGCGGGGTCGCTAGCTGGACGCAGCCTGAGTCGTCGACACGCGAACCCGGCGCGGCGCGCACGAGGCTTCGCGGCAACGCCCGACAGGCGGCGTGCGGCGGATGAACGGGATGAGTGAGGTAGGCGCTAGGGTGCGAGGTTGATCAGCACAAACTTTCAAATTATAGCCTGAAAATGGCCCTATCTTCAATCGATACGGCCGTCCGATCGTGCCGCAATGCGGCCCGGCCGCCGCGCGCGCGGCTACGGCCCCGATTTCGCCGCGCGTATCCGTCAGCGTACCGCCGGATCGGCGCGCTGACCAGCATCGCGCGCCGGCCACAGCGACCAGGCGGCGCTCGCGACCTGCAGCGCAAGCAGCACGCCCCACGCGGCGACGTGCGCGGCGACCGGATAGCGGCCGTCGACCGGCGCCCAGTGCGACAGCACCGCGCCGACGCCGATCTGGAACGCGAAGATCAGCAGAAAGATCACGAGCGTGAGCGTCGTGTTCGCGCGCCCGATCAGCTGCGCGGGGAAATGGCCGGCCAGCACCGCATAGGTCAGGATGCCGACGCCGCCGAACATCCCGTAGGCGGCCCAGAGCACGACCGGCGGCAGCGGCACGCGCGCGACGATCGCGGCCTGCGTCGCGACGAACAGCAGCATGCCGATGCTGCAGAACGCATGGACCGACACGCCACGCCGCTCGAGCATGCGCGCGGCCGCGCCGAAGCCGACGCAGCCGCCCATCATCGCGAACCCGAGCACCGACACGAGCCGCGCCGCGTGCGGCGCATCGAAGCCCGCGACATCGCGCAGATACGGCCCGACCCACAGCGACTGCATCGCGTAGAACACGCCCTGCGTGACCATCGAAAACGACGAAATCTTCCAGAATGCGCGACTGCCGAGGATGTGCCAGGTGCCCTTGAACTGGCTGACGAGGCCGCCCTGATGCCGCGGTCGTTCGGCCTCGGGCGCGCCGAAGCCGATCGCGGCCGCGACGACGACGGTCAACACCGCGAGCGCGACGCAGATCGTACGCCAGCTCGTCCAGCCGAGCAGCCAGGTCAACGGCGAGCCGACGGCGACGCCGCCGAGCCCGCCGACCGCCATCACGAGCCCGTTGACGAACGGCAGCCGGCCGACCGGGAAATGCTGCGCGAGCGCCTTGAACGCGGCGCCGAGGCAGACCGAGACGCCGACGCCGATCAGCAGCCGGCCGATCATCATCGTGCCGAGCCCGTGCGCGGCGCCGAACACGGCCGCACCGGCCGCCGCGAACAGCAGCATGCCGGCCGTCACGCGGCGCGGACCGAAATGATCGAGCATCACGCCGGCCGGAATCTGCGCGCCCGCGAAGCCGAGGAAATAGAGACTGGTGAGCAGGCCGAGATCGGCGGCCGACAGGCCGAGTTCATGCGTGACGAACGGCGCGAACCCAAGATTGACGCCGCGAAACACGTACGAGACGAAATACCCGAGCGCAAACAGCGCGAGCACCCTGACCTGCACCGACGACATCGCTCCTCCCGATCGACGTTCCATCCCGCGGCACGATGCCGCACGCAAACGAAAACGCCGTCACCTCGGTGACGGCGTTTCGTCGGATGATAGCGCAGTCGCGCGCCGCAAGCCGGCTCGCGCGCGAGTGCGTCGCTTACTTCTTCTTCGCCTTGTGCGCGGCCGTTTTCGCCGGCGCGGCCTTCGCGCGTTCGGTCTTGGCGGGCGCCGCCTTCGTCGCACGCGCCGCCGGCTTCGCGACATGCTTGCCGCGCGCCGACTTGCTGCCCGTCGACAGGCTCGCGCGCTCGATGCGGCCGCCGCCGACCGACGTCGCGATCCGCTCGGGGCCCGGCTCTGCCGGCACCGCGCGGCCGACCGGCACGTGCAGCACGAGCGCCTGGCCCGGCAGCACGAGGTCGCGGCGCGTCCGGTTCCATGCCTTCAGCTGCGAAACCGACACGCCGTAGCGGCCCGCGATCGTCGCCATCGACTGCTTGCGGCGCACGCGGATCAGCATCTTGCGCGTATCGGGCACGTCGGGCTCCATCGCGAGCACGCCGTTTTCCGCGACGTCCGCGCTGATGTCCTCGTCATCGTCGTCGCCGCGCGGCACGACGATCGTCGAGCCCGGCTTCAGCCGCATGCCGGCCGGAATCTTGTTGACGGCCATCAGCGTATCGGCGTCGACGCCGATCTTTTCGGCGATCGCCGCCGGACGCGCGCGTTCGCTGACCGTGTAGGTCGTCCACGACGACAGCTGGCCCGAATACGACTTCAGGTTCTTCTCGAACGCGGCCGCGTTGTCGAACGGCAGCAGGATCTGCGGCTCGGTCGCGCCGAGAATCACGGGCTTCGAGAACGACGGGTTCAGCGACTTGAATTCGTCGAGCGACAGGTTCGCGAGCTTCGCGGCCACGGCCACGTCGATGTCGTGCGACGTCGTGACCGTCACGAAATACGGGTGGTTCGGAATGTCGGGCAACGCGAGCCCGTACTGCTGCGGATTGGCGATGATGTTCTTCACCGCCTGCAGCTTCGGCACGTAGTTGCGCGTCTCGTTCGGCATCCTGAGGCTCTGGTAGTCGGTCGGCAGACCGGCCGCTTGATTGCGCGCGATCGCGCGCTGCACGTTGCCCTCGCCCCAGTTGTACGCGGCGAGCGCGAGATACCAGTCGCCGAACATGTCATGCAGGCGCGACAGATAGTCGAGCGCGGCGCTCGTCGACGCGAGCACGTCGCGCCGCTCGTCCTGCCACATGTTGCGCTTCAGGTTGTAGGTGCGGCCCGTGCCCGGCATGAACTGCCACATGCCGGCCGCCTTCGCGACCGACAGCGCCTGCGGGTTGTACGCGGATTCGATGAACGGCAGCAGCGCGAGCTCGGTCGGCATGTGACGCGCCTCGAGCTCCTCGACGATGTGATAGAGGTACTTCTGCGACCGCTCGGTCATGCGCTGCACGTAGTCGGGACGCTGCGTGTACCAGGTCGTCTGCATGTCGACGAGGTCGCTCTGCAGGTCGGGCATCTGGAAGCCGCGGCGGATACGCGCCCACAGGTCGCTGTCTGCGCTGGTGAGGTCGCCGACCGATTGCTTGTCGACGTCGACGGTTTCTTTGGCGGTGGCTGACTTGCGGAGGTAGTTGGACGTCGCCTGTGCATCGGCGGCGTTGTTGGCGACAGGGCCCTGGCTCGCACAAGCGGCGAGCAGCAGGACCATCAGCGCGCTCAATATGAATCGCATGAAAATCTCGGCTTCCGACGGCTGGAAATTGCTGGCGATACTACGGAAGTGCGTGCTTCACGTCAATAAAAACACCGAAAAGTCATTGAAATCCTAAGTTTGGAGCAATTTTTACAGACTCCGCTTGAGCTTCGGGAGTCCTCCCGAATCGCTCATCTGAACCGGTTCTTCCATTCGCGCATCAGCGTGAAGGCCGTCAAACGATCGGGCACCGATTCGTGCAATTCGGCTTCGAGCGTCGCGTGGATCGCGGCGGCGTCGGCACGCAGGAACGGGTTCACGGCGCGCTCGTGCGCGATCGTCGTCGGCAGCGTCGGTACGCCGCGCGCGCGCAGCGCCTGCGCTTCGTCGCGCCAGGCGGCGAGCGCCGCGTTGCCGGGTTCGCACGCGAGCGCGAAACGGATGTTCGACAGCGTGTATTCGTGTGCGCAGTGCACGCGCGTGTCGCCCGGCAGCGCCGCGAGCGCGTCGAGCGACGCGAGCATCTGCGCGGGCGTGCCTTCGAACAGGCGGCCGCAGCCGCACGAGAACAGCGTGTCGCCGCAGAACACGTGCGGCACCGGCGTGTGCGGACCGGCGGGCTGGAAGTACGCGATATGGCCGCGCGTGTGACCGGGCACGGCCAGCACGTCGAACGTCGCGGCCGGCGCGTCGAGCGTCACGCGCGCGCCGCCCGCGAGCGGATGCATGACTACGCCGATCGCCTCGTCGGCCGGGCCGTATACGGGCAGTGGCACATCGGCCGGCTGGCTATCCTGCAGTGCCGCGACACCGCCGACATGGTCGGCGTGATGGTGCGTGAGTAGAATAGCGGTCAACCGCCAGCCTCGTTCGGCAAGAACCCGGCGCACCGGCTCGGCTTCACCCGGATCGACGGCGATCGCATCGCGACCGTCCGACACGAGCCAGATGTAGTTGTCTTCGAATGCCGGCACCGGCACGTATTCCAGCTCGTTCATGGGCGCGCAACCATCGTTATGTCTGACCGAGAAATTATAGACTGGCCCGCCTGGACCGACTCGCCGCCCGGCCGCTACGTGCTGGGCTGGGAGCAGGCGCAGCTCGACCGCATCGTGTCCGACGTGTTCGGGTTTCACGCGCTGCAGCTCGGCCTCCCGCAGCTCGACGCGCTGCGCGAGAACCGGATGCCGTATCGCGGCCTCGTGCTCGATCCGGCAAGCGGCGCGAGCGCGCCCTACCGCTTTCCGCACGCGCACGACGCGCACGCGCCGCACCACGCGCCCGCGGATCGCAGCACGACCTGGTGCGATCTCGTCGACCTGCCGTTCGAATCGCAAAGCGTGGACCTGATCGTGATGCCGCATACGCTCGAGTTCACGTCCGACCCGCACCGTCTGCTGCGCGAAGCGGAACGCGTGCTGATGCCGGAAGGCCAGCTCGTGATCACCGGCTTCAATTCGCTGAGCCTGTGGGGCATGCGCCAATCGTTCGGACGGATGGCCAACCGGCCGTTCGTGCCGGCCGCGCACGACCAGATCGCGTTCATCCGCCTCAAGGACTGGATCAAGCTGCTCGGCTTCGATCTCGAGCGCGGCCGCTTCGGCTGCTACCGGCCGCCGCTCGCCACCGACAAATGGCTCGCCCGCTACGGCTTCATGGAAGCCGCGGGCGATCGCTGGTGGCCGATCTTCGGCGCCGTCTACATGGTCACGGCCGTCAAGCGCGTGCGCGGCATGCGGCTCGTCGGCCCGATCAAGGTGAAAAAGCCGGTGCTCGCGCCGGGCCTGACGCCGGCGGCCTCCCCGACCACCCATCAAGAACATTCATGACCACCGACACCATCGACATCTATACCGACGGCGCCTGCAAGGGCAACCCCGGCCCCGGCGGCTGGGGCGCATTGCTGCGCTACGGCGAACGCGAGAAGGAACTGTTCGGCGGCGAGCCGAACACGACGAACAACCGGATGGAACTGATGGGCGTGATCGCCGCGCTCGAGGCGCTGAAGCGCCCGTGCCACGTGATCGTGCACACCGACTCGCAATACGTGCAGAAAGGCATCAGCGAGTGGATCCACGGCTGGAAGAAAAAGGGCTGGGTCACGGCCGCGAAGACGCCGGTGAAGAATGCCGACCTGTGGAAGCGGCTCGACGCGCTCGTCGCATTGCACGAGGTCGAGTGGCGCTGGGTCAAGGGCCATGCCGGCCATCCCGAAAACGAACGCGCGGACGCGCTCGCGAATCGCGGCGTCGCGTCGCTCGCGGCCTGAGCGACGGCCGCTTTTTTGCCTTTCCCGATTTATCCGACATGCGCCAGATCATTCTCGATACCGAAACCACCGGCCTGAACGCCGGCACGGGCGACCGCATCATCGAAATCGGCTGCGTCGAGCTGCTGAACCGGCGGCTCACCGGCAACAACCTGCACTTCTACGTGAATCCGGAGCGCGACAGCGATCCGGGCGCACTGGCCGTGCACGGCCTCACGACCGAATTCCTCAGCGACAAGCCGAAGTTCGCGGAAATCGCGCATCAGATTCTCGACTTCGTGAAAGGCGCGGAGCTGATCATCCACAACGCGCCGTTCGACCTCGGCTTTCTCGACGCCGAATTCGCGCTGCTCGGGCTGCCGCCGTTCAGCGAGCACTGCGCGGGCGTCATCGACACGCTGGTGCAGGCCAAGCAGATGTTCCCCGGCAAGCGCAACTCGCTCGACGCGCTGTGCGACCGCTTCGGCATCAGCAACGCGCACCGCACGCTGCACGGCGCGCTGCTCGACTCGGAGCTGCTCGCCGAGGTCTATCTCGCGATGACGCGCGGCCAGGACAGCCTCGTCATCGACATGCTCGACGACGACGCGGGCGGTGCCGGCGCCGCCAACGGCCAGCGCGTGTCGCTTGCGGCGCTGGACCTGCCGGTGCTCGCCGCCACGACCGAAGAGCTCGCCGAGCATCAAGCGCAGCTCGACGATCTCGACAAGTCGGTCAAGGGTGCATGCGTGTGGCGCCAGGCGGACGAAGCCGACACGGCCGAAGCCGCATGACGCGGCGGCGGCCGCCGCGCGCGCGCCGCCTGCTCATCCGCGCGGCTGCAGCGCGATGACGGCCATGCCGGCCAGCGCGAGCGCCGCGCCGGCCGCGTCCCAGCGCGTGAGCGCCACACCGTCGACGGCGCGCAGCCAGATCAGCGCGACCGCGATGTACATCCCGCCGTACGCCGCGTAGATACGGCCCGCGGCGCTCGGATGTAGCGTCAGCAGCCATGCGAACAGCGCCAGCGACACCGCGGCGGGCGCGAGTAGCCACACGGGCCGCCCCGCCTTCAGCACGAGCCACGGCAAATAGCAGCCGACGATTTCGGCGACCGCCGTCACGGCGAACAACGCCGCGATTTTCATCAGTTCCGTCATCCGGTTCCTCGCGAATTCGGCCCGCGTCGCAGGCCCCACGCGGCACGCCGCGCGCCGCCGATCATACCGGAGCCGATCGCGCGGAGCGCCCCGCCGGGCCTGCGTTTCACGGCAATTTGCACGATCGTCTGTCATCGTGCTATCATGTCGCCTGTTTCAACATTCAATCTCTGTCTATTCGATTTCGACGGAAGCTTGTCCGCGTCACGCGGGCCGGCGCTTCGCTCGGAATTGCATCCACAGGAAAGCCCGCCCGACAGGCCCGCTTTTCTCGTTTCGTCGCCCTTTCGGGGCGTCCGCCGGCACGCAGGACACTGTCCGCACCGGCATCTGCCGCTCGCATCACGCGGCCCATTCTTCATGAGCGCACTGTCGCGACGGCCCAACGGGCCCGCGTCGAAGCAAGCCCTTGCGTACTAAGCGCTTAATGGCCTGCCCCGACGCGCAGCACACGACATCGCGCTCGCCGGCAAACCGTGTCGGACGGCCCGCCGTTCCGGCGCAGTCAAAGGAGTGCATGACCTTGACCGCAACACACGTCAGCCCGACCGCTGTTTCTTCCACCTCGTCGTCCACGGAGGCCCCGCTCGCCGCGGACGACATTACCGTCGTCGATCAAAGCCTGCTCAAGCGGGCCGTCAGCGCCATGGCGCTCGGCAACGCGATGGAATGGTTCGACTTCGGCGTCTACAGCTATATCGCCGTCACGCTCGGCAAAGTGTTCTTCCCGTCCAGCAGCCCGTCCGCGCAGCTGCTGGCCACCTTCGGCACGTTCGCGGCCGCGTTCCTCGTGCGCCCGCTCGGCGGCATGGTGTTCGGCCCGCTCGGCGATCGCATCGGCCGTCAGCGCGTGCTCGCGATGACGATGATCATGATGGCCGTCGGCACCTTCGCGATCGGCCTGATCCCGAGCTACGCATCGATCGGCATCATGGCACCGGTGCTGCTGCTCGTCGCGCGTCTCGTGCAGGGCTTCTCGACCGGCGGCGAATACGGCGGTGCGGCGACCTTCATCGCCGAATTCTCGACCGACAAGCGCCGCGGCTTCATGGGCAGCTTCCTCGAATTCGGTACGCTGATCGGCTATGTGATGGGTGCGGGCGTCGTCGCGCTGCTCACCGCGTCGCTGTCGCAGGAAGCACTGCTGTCGTGGGGCTGGCGCGTGCCGTTCCTGATCGCGGGTCCGCTCGGCCTGATCGGTCTCTACATCCGGATGAAGCTCGAGGAAACGCCAGCGTTCAAGCGCCAGGCCGAGGAGCGCGAAGCGCAGGACAAGGCCGTGCCGAAGGCGCGTTTCCGCGAAACGCTGCTGCGCAACTGGCGCGCGCTGCTGCTCTGCGTCGGCCTCGTGCTGATCTTCAACGTGACCGACTACATGGTGCTGTCGTATCTGCCGAGCTTCATGTCGTCGACGCTGCACTTCGACGAATCGCACAGCCTCGTGCTCGTGCTGATCGTGATGGTGCTGATGATGCCGATGACGCTCGCGGCCGGCCGCCTGTCCGACCACGTCGGCCGCAAGCCGGTGATGCTCGCCGGCTGCGTCGGGCTGCTCGTGCTCGCGATTCCGTCGATGCTGCTGATCCATGCGGGGACGACCGCCTCGGTGTTCGGCGGCCAGCTGATCCTCGGCGTGCTGCTGTCGTGCTTCACGGGCGTGATGCCGTCGGCGCTGCCCGCGCTGTTCCCGACCGAGATCCGCTACGGCGCGCTGGCGATCGGCTTCAACGTGTCGGTGTCGCTGTTCGGCGGCACGACGCCGCTGATGACCGCATGGCTCGTCGACGTCACGCACAACCTGATGATGCCCGCCTACTACATGATGGGCGCCGCCGTGATCGGCATCGTATCGGTCGTCGCGCTCGCCGAAACCGCGCGCAAGCCGCTGAAGGGCTCGCCGCCCGCCGTCGCGACGCATCGCGAGGCGCACCAGCTCGTGCGCCGGCTGCGCGACGCGGACGAGAACGACGACGCCGACGTGTATCGCGTCGCATCCACGGCACGCGCATAAGCGACGCGTCACGCGCTCGCGAAGCGCTGCAACGAAAAGCCCCGGTCGAAACCGGGGCTTGATCGGACGGCCGGCATGACCGGCCCTGAAACGCCCGACCGGCCTCGCGCCGTTCGGGCGTTTCGTTTATGGGCGCCGTGCCGCGACGCTCATGCGTGCGCGTCGCAGTGGCGGCAGAAGATCAGTGCGCGCGAGCGCGACACGGCGGCCTGCGCACCGCGCGCCGCGACGATCAGGCCGACCTGGCCGAGATTGAAATCGCGCTCGACCATCAGCTGCGTCAGCGCGGCGAGCGGCAACACGACGGACGGGTGGTACAGGCTCGATTCGATCAGGGCTTTCATCATCGGCTCCATCAGGCAACGCGTGATTCGATGGAGTGGATTCTAGGGACGAGCGACCTCCGGATAAACGGCGCGAATGCGAAGTCACTTGTCAGCCGTTGCGAACAATCGGCGATCGGGGATGGTGAAGGCCTGCGAATGCGGCCGGTATGAGCGGCGTGCGCGTGCGTGCGTACGTCGATCCATCGTATCGGGCAAAAGGCGGCCGCTGCGGTTCGGCCAGTCGATCGAGATCGTCGAGCGATCGCAGTCGAATCAAGGCGCGTCGTCGCACTCTCGTCGGCAACGGGCGTCGGCGCGCTTTTGCACCCGGACCGACCGCGCGACACCGGTCGAAGTCACGGCTTACCTACACCGCCTTGTGCTCGAACCCGAGATCGGCCTGTTTTGCCGAGATCGAGAAACAACGGTCCGACGCGGAATCGAGCGCGCCGATCGACTTCGGTGCAACGCTCCGGTAGGAACGGCACCGACGACCGCGGTAGCGCCGCGCCGTTACGCTCGATGCAGCGCATGCGGCGCGCGATGCGACGCCCGCAGGCACACGGAATGCGCAGACTCCGGCCGCGAATTCGCCCACCGCTGGGCGCGCCCATTGACCATAATGCAGTGTCAACCCGTTCCGCCGGAAGGTTCGCCATGTGGTACGCACTCGTCGAGCAGCAGCGGGAATGGATGCGCGCGTGGCGCGATGCGACGCGCGACGCGTTCGATGCGTGGCCGTCGACGACGCTGCCGCACGCAGCGGCGTCGTGCTACGACGATCTGTTCGAGCCGCTCGTCGGCGCGCCGGCCGGCCCGCCCGGCTTCGACATCGGGCCGTTGACGCTCGACGGCCGCGACGTGGCGATCGACGAACGCGTCATCGCGCATACGGCGTTCTGCGATCTGCGCCGCTTCGCGCGCGCGGACGCTTCGCGCACGGTGCTGCTGTGCGTGCCGCTCGCCGGTCATTCGGCGGTGATGATGCGCGAGACAGTCGAGACGCTGCTCGCGGACGGCGACGTCTGCGTGACCGACTGGCTCAATGCGCGCGACGTGCCGCTCGAGTGCGGCCGCTTCGGGCTCGACGAATATGTCGCGATGCTCGACGGCTTCATCGACGCGCTCGCACTCGGCGGCCGTCCGCTGCACGTCGTCGCGGTGTGCCAGGCGACCGTGCCGGCGCTCGGCGCGCTCGCACTGCGCGCGGTGCGCGGGCTCGCGCCGCCGGCCAGCCTCACGCTGATCGGCGGGCCGCTCGATGCGCGGCTCAACCCGAGCACGCTCGGCACCGCCGCGGCCGCCCATTCGCTCGAATGGTGCCGTCGCAATCTGATCGACATCGTGCCGCCCGGATTCGCGGGACACGGCCGCCCCGTATTCCCGACCTATCTGCAGCAAGGCGAGATCGCGCTCGTCTATCCGCAGCGCTTCCTGTCGCTGATGGAGGACTATGCACGCGCCGCGTCGCGCTTCGATCCGGCGGCGCTCGCGGCCGCGCGGCGCGCACTGCGCGAGTACACGGCGCTGCTCGACATGCCGGCCGAATATGTCCTCGACACGATCGACGTCGTGTTCCAGCGGATGTGCATCGCGAACGGCACGTGGGAGGTCGGCGGCCGATGCGTCGAGCCGGCCGCGCTGCGCGAGCTCGCGCTGCTGACCGTCGAAGGCGCGCGCGATGCCGTGACGGGCGCGGGCCAGACGCATGCGGCGCTCGCGATGTGCAGCGGCCTCGACGCGCGCGACCGCCATCGCGCGGACATCGACGACTGCGATCACTACGGCCTCTTTTCGGGCGCGCACTGGCGCGACGACGTGCATCCGGCCCTGCAGCGGCTGTTCGCGCTCGCCGAAGCGGCACGGCGGCGGCCGCATCGCGCGCGAGCGCTCAGACGGACCTGACGTCGTCGTCCGGTCCGCGCGCCGCGTCGAGCAGCGCGCGCACTTCGTCGTCGTCGGTCTGCTCGAAGCGCGCGTAGAACTGGCTGATCCCGAAGAACGACAGCGGCCGCGCGACGGCGACGAACGCATCGGCGACGTCGTCGAAGGTCGGGTCGATGCCGGCCGGCGCGACCGGCACGGCAGCGACGATGCGCGCCGGATGCCGCGTGCGCAGCGCCTGCAGCGCGACGCGCATCGACGCGCCGGTCGCGATTCCGTCGTCGACGACGATCGCGACGCGCCCTTCGACCGGCAGCGGCGCCCGCGCGCCGCGATACAGCGCTTCGCGGCGGTTCAGCTCGGCGGTTTCGCGCACGAGCACGTCGGCAATCTGCACGTCGGTCACGCCCAGCGACCGGATCACCGAATACTGCAGACGAATCGCGCCGCCCGTCGCGATCGCGCCCATCGCGAGTTCGGGCTCGTACGGCACGCCGAGCTTGCGCACGACCAGCACGTCGAGCGGCGCGTGCAGCGCCCGTGCGACCGGGTAGGCGACCGGCACGCCGCCGCGCGGCAGCGCGAGCACGACGACGTCGTCGCGCGCCGCATACGCGTGCAGCGCGGCAGCCAGCTGGCGGCCCGCGTCCGCACGATCGGCGAAACATTCGAACATGATCGGCTCCCTGCGCGCCCCCGAACAATCGCTCGATGCGCGCGCCCTGCTCATGCAGCTTCGTGCATCGACGCGGCCGATGCAAGCGGGGTCATACCGGCGGGTGCCGCGCGTTTCGACGGCAACGATGCGTACGCGCGCTACGCGTACTACACGCACGAGCGCAGTCGGGAAACGTCAGAGTCCGGCCGCCTGCCGATAGAGCCGCCAGAACGACTGCGTATACGACTGCGCGAGTTCGGGTGCGCGCTCGAACACGTTGACCGTTTCGGCTTGTGCGGCCGCGCCGTCGGACGAGGCCGGCAGCGCGACGCTGTCGTCGACGATCACGAAACGCGGCATCGGCTCGGTGCGCCGCGAATCGATCGCGACATCGATGCCGGCCGACTTCAGATAGCCTGCGCCGCTGTACTTGCCCGCCCGCGCGGAACGCACGAGCACGACGCGCACGTCGACGCCGCGTACGCGCGCCGCGCGCAATGCGCTCGCCACCGCCGGCGGCACATACGCGTAGCCCGCGAGCAGCACGCGCCGCTGCGCGTGCCCGATCAGCGCGACGGTCGCGTCGGCGGCCGCATTGTCGTATGAAAAATAGGCGCCGACCGAGGCGGCGTCGGACGGAATCTGGGCGGCGTGGACAGTCGCCGCGCAGCCGAGCGCGGCGACGAGAAAGGCGGCTGGTCTCATGGCGCGCGCCATTGTAGCGATGCGCAATCGCGTGGCAAGCGCGCGTCGCGACGCTGCTGCGCCGACGCAACACTCGGCCACGCGCGAGCGGCGATGCGTGCGCGGCGACGCGCCCGATCAGCGCGCGGCGACGCGCGCGAGCCACTGCGCGACGCCGTCGATCGAGCGGAAATCGGCGAGGCTGCGCGCCGGCAGCGCCGGGTAGGCGCCGCTCGCCATGTCGGCGAGCGCGCGGCCCGGCCCCAGTTCGAGAAACGCGGTCGCGCCCGCTTCGACGCATGCGGCGAGACACGCCGCCCACTCGACCGGCTCGGCGATCTGCCGGGCGAGCTTGTCGAGGCCCGCGTCGACGTCGTGCACCGATGCGCCGTCGATGCCCGAAAACAGCCGTGTGCCGGCAAGCGGCCGTTGCACGCGCACGGCCGCGAGCGATGCGCGGAATACGGGCACCGCGGCGGCCAGGCGCCGCGTGTGCGATGCGATCCGCACGCAGACCGGCGCGACGCGCTGCGCGCCGTCGCGCGCCGCGTCGGCGGCGACTGCATCGACATCCGCCTGTCGGCCCGCGATCACGAACGCATCGCCCGGGTTCGCGATGGCGATCGCCGCCTCGTGCCCGTCGCACAGCGCAGCGAGCTGCGCACGCGACAAGCCGCGCACGAACGCCATGCGCTCGTCGCCGCCGCTCGCGGCGTCCATGGCGCGTGCGCGCGCGTCCGCGAGATCGAGCGCGTCGTGCGGATCGAGGCTGCCGGCGACGCTCCACGATGCGACTTCGCCGACGCTGTAGCCGGCGACACAGCGCCGGCGCGGCCACAGCGCGTCGAGCAGCGCGGTCGCCGCAAGCGCCTGCACCGTACAGAGGATCTGCGCGGCGCGGTTCTCGCGCAGCGCATCCGGCGCGGCGTCGCGCACCCACACGCGCGGATCGTCGCCGAGCAGCCGGCCCGCGTGGGCGAACAGCGCGTCGGCCTGCGGCGCCGCGCCCGTCAGCGCGAACATGTCGGCGCGCTGCGCGCCCTGCCCCGAACAAAGGATCGCGAGTGTCATCGCGCGCCCCCGCCGGTGTCGAATGCATCGACGAAGAGGCTCATCGCGAGCAGGTCGGCCGCGCCGCCGGGGCTCAGCCGTCGCGCGACGAACGCGCGATGCGCGGCCACCGCGTGCCGGCGCCAGTCACGCGCGCGCACGCCGCCGCGTGCGACGAACGCGCGCGCGGTCGCGCGGGCGAAGTCGAGGCCGTCCTGGCCGCCGCGATGCAGCAGATTCGTGTCGTCGAGCGCGGCGATCAGCGCGAAGCACGCATCGACGCGCGCGGCCTCGGGATCGTCCGGCACATCGCGTGCCGCGCGCCGTAGCGCAGGCAAACCGATGCCGTAGACGGTCGCAAAGCCGTCGGCGGCTTCGCGGCGTGCGCCGCCGACGCCGTAGCGGCGGCTCGCGCGTTCGCCGTGGCTGTCGGGCAGCCGCGGACCGCCGAGAATGTCGGCGCCCCAGCGGCGCGCAACCCACGCGCCGAGCGTAGGCGTACCGGCTGCCGCGCCGCGCACGCGGGCGCCGGCCGCCGCGCACAGTAGCCCGAGCCCGAAGATCGCGCCGCGATGCGTGTTGACGCCGCCCGTCGCGGCGAGCATCGCATGCTCCGCGCGCAGGCCGATCTTGCGCAGCGCGGCCATCTCGGCGTCGCGCGCGCCCGCGTCGGCCAGTTCCGCGAAGAACGGCCGTAGCACGGCCGCGCTGCGTGCGAACGTCGCGGCGTCCATGTCCGAATGGCTGCCCGTATCGACGTGGCTGACGAGCCCCGGCTTCGGATAGGTTTCGATTTCGAGCACGAGGCTGCGCTCGGCGAGCGCCGCGATACGGTCGGCGTCCGACCAGGATGCGGCCGGCGCGCGGCAAACGGCTGCCGCGCTCACCGCGCGTCTCCGGCAAACGCGGACGCGGGCATCAGTTCGACGGCGATCGCCGTCTTCACCGCGACTTCGGGCAAGCGCGCCTGCAGTTCGCGCCAGTTGACGCCCGCGCCGTCGTCGCGCAGCAGTTCGCCGTCGATGCGCATCGGCGCGCGCGCGGCGATCGCCGCGAGGCCGTCGAGCAGCGGCGCGATGCACGACGCGGCCGGCAGCGGAAACAGCACGTCGAGATCCGACGATGCGCTCAGATACGAGTCGCCGGTCAGCGCCTGCCATGCGAGGCTGCCGAACACGCGGCCCTGCACGCCGCAGCGCGCGCCGAGCGCGTCGAGTTCGCGCAGCGTCAGCCGCCACGCGTGCGGCGCCGCCGCCAGCACGTCGGCGAACGCCGGCGGCGGGCCGGCCGTCGCGACTGCATCGCGCGCGACATTCAGCGCGATGCGGCGCTTGCCGGCAGCCGGCGGTAACGGTATGCCGAGCGGCACGCGGCCGGCGGCCGCCTCGTCCGGCGACGCGCGGCGCACGACGAGCGCCCGCCCGCCGTCGGCCCACGCGCGCACGACGGGATCGGCGCCGAGCGCCGGATCGCGCGCGAAGGCCGTGCGCCAGCCGTGCGCCGTCAACGTGACGAGCGTGTGGCGGCGCAGCGTTGCGTCAGCGTGCGGCACGCGCGAGCGCCTCGACGCGCGCGGCGACGTCGGCCGCGACCGGACGCCCGCGCGCCGCGCGGCGATCGACGCGGTCGGCCGGCTTGCCGAGCCATTCGGCCAGCTGCGCGTCGAGCGCACGCGCCGGATCGAGCACGGCGTCGACGGCGCCCATCTTCACGAGATTGTCGAGCCCCGGTGCGAATACGGCCGTCGAACGCGCCATCTCCTTCAGCACGTCGATCGGCAGCTTCGTCACGCGCGACATCGACGGCAGATCCATCACCTCGGGCTCGGCACCGGGCAGCGCAAGCAGCGTGCGCGTCGCGAGCGCGGTCGCGATGAAGGCGCCGGCGGCCGTATGGCCGTACAGCACGCCGATCGTCCGGTGTCCAGCCTGGTCCGCGACCATCAGACACTTGGCGAGATGCGCGAGCGCTTCGTTCAGGCCCAGCAATTCGTCGCGCTTGCTCATCCGCTGGCTGTCGCTGTCGACGAGCACGAGGATCGGCGTCGCGTCGCCGCGCTCGACCGTGTCGAGCACGCGCGCGGACAGCGCGAGCGCCTCGTCGATTCCGAACGGCAGACGCTCGGCGACACCGATCACGTCGACACGCGTGCCGCCGAGCGACGCGTGGCCCGTCAGCAGGCCGCGCTCGCGCGCGATCGCATGGCCGTGCGGAAACAGTGAATTCAGAACCTCATCGAGCGTCATGCTGCGGCTCCTGCAGTTGGTCGGCGAGCGTCGCGAACGCATCGTCGGGCATGCCGGGGATCGTCTCGGGCGCGCTCGCGCCGAGCGCACGCCAGACGTCGAGCGCGTCCTCGCAGGCGCCGAAGCGCGCGACGCGCGCGTCGAGGCGCGCCTGCTCGGCACGCAGCGTCGCGACATCGAGTTTCGGCGCGCGCTCGAGCAGCGCGAGCGCCGCCGCGCGAAACGCGGCCGGCGTGTCGGCGACGTAGCGCTCCGCCCCGCCGATCAGTCGCCGGTGCTTGCCGCCCATCGTGCGCCAGATCAGCGCGCGGTCCTTCGCGTCGAATTCCTCGACGCCGCGGTTGGTCTCGATGACTTCGGGGCCCGATACGCTGATGCGGCCCTGCTCGGATACAGCGAGCGCCGAGCAGCACGCGGCGAGCAGCCCGCCGCCGCCGTAGCAGCCGGCGCGCCCGCCGATCAGGCCGATCACCGGCACGCCGGCCGCGCGCGCGGCGACGAGCGCACGCATGATCTCGGCGATCGCGAGCTCGCCCGCGTTCGCTTCCTGCAACCGCACGCCGCCCGTATCGAACAGGATCAGCACCGGCGTGCCGCTGTCGCGCGCGGCGAGCAGCAGGCCCGTGAGCTTGGCACCGTGCACTTCGCCGAACGCGCCGCCCATGAAGCGGCCCTCCTGCGCGGCGACGAACACCGGCTTGCCGTCGAGCCGGCCGCAGCCGACGATCATCCCGTCGTCGAACTGCTGCGGCAGGTCGAACAGCGGCAGATGCGGGCTCGTCACGCGCTCGGCCGGCCCGAGGAATTCGGTGAAGCTGCCGGCGTCGAGCAACGCGTCGACGCGCTGCCGCGCCGACGCCTCGTACCAGCTCGCCGCGTTCGCGACGAACGCGGGCGCGTCGTGGATCGCTTCGGTCATCACGCCTCCCCTTCGATTGCGCGCACGCCCTGCGCGAGCCGCAGCGACACCATGTCGGGCCGCGCGCCGCCGTCGTTGATCGACAGCTTCAGGCCGCCCGGCGCGCGCCGTTCGACGAAATCCGACACGACGGCCTGCCACACCGCGCCGAAGCCGACCGCCGCGGTGCGGATGTCGATCTCGCATTCGTTGCCCGGCAGTACGCGCTCGACGAGCACCTCGAGATTGCCGGACGCGACGACGCCGACGAGCGCCATCGGCCGCTCGCCCTTCGCGCGCGCGCGTGCGGTGAACCGATAGTTCAACTGTTCCATGCGCTGTTCCTTACCAGTTGCGGAACCGGGCGGGCGGCGCGTACAGCCCGCCCGACCAGTGCACGAGATCCTTGATCGAACGCGCGGCGAGCCAGCGCCGGTCCGCGTCGAGCGGATCGATGCCGAGATCCTCCGGGCGGCGGATCACGCCGCGCTCGCGCAGCCGCTCGACCATCCTGCGGTCGCGGCCGCGGCCGATTTCCGTGTACCCGGCCACGCCGCGAATCGCTTGCTCGCGCTCGTCGCGGTCGCGGCACATCAGCAGGTTCGCGATGCCTTCCTCGGTGACGATGTGCGTGACGTCGTCGCCGTAGACCATGATCGGCGCGAGATCGAGCTGCAGCTTGTCCGCGAGCTTCAGCGCGTCGAGCTTTTCGACGAACATCGGCACGTTCTTGTCGCCGAAGGTCTCGCCGATCTGCACGACGAGCTTGCGCCCGCGCCGCAGCGCGGCCGGCGTATCGGGATCGGCTTCCGCGCCGGCCTTCAGCCACGGTTCGCTCGGATGACGCCGGCCGCGCGCGTCGCTGCCCATGTTCGGCGCACCGCCGAAGCCCGCGATCCGCTCGGCCGTGACCGTCGACGAATGGCCGGACAGATCGATCTGCAGCGTCGAGCCGATGAACATGTCGCACGCATAGAGGCCGGCCGTCTGGCAGAACGCGCGGTTCGAGCGCAGCGAACCGTCCGGGCCCGTGAACCACACGTCGGAACGCGCGCGGATGTATTCGTCCATCCCGACTTCGGAACCGAAGCAATGGATCTGCTCGACCCAGCCCGATTCGATCGCCGGGATCAGCGTCGGATGCGGATTGAGCGCCCAGTGCGTGCAGGCCTTGCCCTTCAGCCCGAGCTTCGCGCCGTAAGTCGGCAGCAGCAGCTCGATCGCCGCGGTGTTGAAGCCGATGCCGTGGTTCAGGCGCTTGATGCCGTACGGCTCGTAGATGCCCTTGATCGCGAGCATCGCGGTCAGGATCTGCGTCTCGGTGATCGCGGCCGGGTCGCGCGTGAAGAGCGGCTCCACGTAGAACGGGCGGCCGGCCTCGACGACGAAATGCACGCGATCGCCCGGGATGTCGACGCGCGGCACCTTGTCGACGATGCGGTCGACCTGCGCGATCACGATGCCGTCCTTGAAGGCGGTCGCTTCGACGACGGTCGGCGTGTCCTCGGTGTTCGGGCCCGTGTACAGATTGCCGTCGGCGTCCGCGCTGACCGCCGCGATCAGCGCGACGTGCGGCGTCAGATCGATGAAGTAGCGGGCGAACAGCTCGAGATACGTATGCACGGCGCCGAGCGCGATCTTCCCGCCGAACAGCAGCTTCGCGATGCGCTGCGACTGCGGGCCCGAATACGCGAAGTCGAGCCGCTTCGCGATCCCGCGCTCGAACACGTCGAGATGCTCGGGCAGCACGACGCCCGACTGCACCATGTGCAGGTCGTGCACCCTGGCGCTGTCGACTTCGGCGAGCGCGGTCGCGAGCAAGTCGGCCTGCTTCTGGTTGTCGCCTTCGAGGCACACGCGATCGCCGGGCCGCAGCACCGCTTCGAGCAGCGCGACCGCGTCGCGCGCATCGACGCGCTTGCCGCGCGCGAACGCCGCGCCGGCCGCAATGCGCGCATCGCGCGCCTGCCGCGCGTGATTCCATCCCGTCATGAACAGTTCTCCTGCTTCGATGGTTCTGCGGCATTCTAAGCCTCGCGGCGCCGCCGATTGATGATGTTGGGCAATGCGACTCAGAGGGCGCCGCGATGGATGCGCGCCGGCGCGTCGCACACGCGAGCGGCCCGCATCCGCGCCACTCACGCGCCGACCAGCGCGCGCGTCGTGAAGAACAGCAGCGACGGCCCGAGCAGGCAGCCGACGCCCGTATGGAACGTCGCGACGAGCGCGCCGTACGGCACGAGCCGCCGGTCCGTCGCCGCGAGCCCGGCGCTGACGCCGCTGACGGTGCCGGCCAGGCCGCCGAAGATCATCGCGGAGCGCGGCGTCTTCAGGCCCATGAAGTTGGCCGCGACCGGCGTACCGACCATCACGATGATCGCCTTGACGAGCCCGGTCGCGATGCTGAGCGCGATCACGTCGGAACTCGCGCCGATCGCGGCACCGGTGACGGGCCCGACGATGTACGTGACGGCGCCCGCGCCGATCGTCGTCATGCTCACCGCATCGGTATAGCCGAACGCGCGCGCGACGCACGCGCCGACGATGAACGGCAGCACGGTGCCGAGCAGCAGCGACACGACGCCGACGAGCCCCGCCTTGCGCGCCTCGGTCGGCTGCACTTCGAACGCGGTCGCGACGATCGCGAAATCGCGCAGCATCGCGCCGCCCATCAGGCCGATGCCGGCGAACAGCGGCACGTCGGCCAGCCCCTTCTCGCCGCCGGTCAGCGCGCCGCCGACATAGGCGAGCGCGAGGCCGATCACGATCGCGATCGCGGAGCCGTGCACGCGGCCGAACGTGAGCTTGCGCGACGCGATCGACGACAGCCACATGATCAGGCCGACGAGCGCGAACGACGCGACGAGCCCGTTATGGGCCACTACCTTTTCGAGCATCTGCAGCATCGCGGCCTCCATCACTGTTCGTCGAGTTGCGGCACACCGGCGAACGCGGTGTCGTCGCGTCCGGTGCGGGCGAGTACCGCGATGCAGCATGCGCAGATCGCGACGGCGCCGACCGCCGCGAGCAGCGCGACGGGGCCGCCCTTCAGCGCGGCGACGACGTTCTGGTTGGCGGCCATCGCGACGACGACCGGGATGTACATCGCGCCCCAGAAACCGACGCCGGCCTCGGTTTCCTTCGGCAGCCAGCCGCGCCGGTGCAGCCAGAGCCGCAGGCAGATCAGCAGCAGCATCGCGATGCCGACGCCGCCGACGTTGGTTTTCACGCCGATCGCGGCGCCCAGCAGATCGCCGAGAAACAGCCCGGCCAGATGGCAGAACGCCAGCAGCGCGGTTCCGTAGATGATCATGAGTCGTCTCCAAGTCTCTTCGTAACGGCGCTGGAACGCTCGCGGGAACCGATCGCCGCACGCCGATCCGTGCGGAAGCCGTCTCCTGCGGCGGTGCGCCGCCGCCCGGTGCGCCGTCGTGCGGACGCGTTCTCGGGCGGTCGATGGGATGATGCGGTTTCGGGCCGGACGCCGGATGCCGTAGACTGACCGAGGCAGCCGGCGGCGCGACGCGGGTTGCGCGTCCAGGCGTCCGCCATGCGGGCCGACCGGCGCGTGAATCGATACTAGGGAAACGCTGATCAATGGACCAACTTCCGAAGTTGCAGGCGAGATGG
>NZ_JBQYLP010000041.1:0-54384 GCF_052683555.1 Burkholderia sp. BC1 | reverse complement strand
CCACCCTCGTCCGAACGGCCGCTCATGAGCGGCCGTTCGGACGAGGGTGGGGCGGGGGACCGGGACGCGGCGCTCAGACCGCGGCGGCCGGCTGCGCGAACACGGGCCGAGCGGGCGTGCCGGCCGACACGGTCAGCACTTCGTAGCCGGTTTCGGTGACGAGCACCGTATGCTCCCACTGCGCGGAAAGGCTGCGATCGCGCGTCTTGACCGTCCACTGGTCGGGCATCGTCCGGATGTCGCGCTTGCCCGCGTTGATCATCGGCTCGATCGTGAAGATCATCCCCGGCTTCAGCTCGATGCCGGTGCCCGGCCGGCCGTAATGGACGACCTGCGGCTCCTCGTGGAACACCGTGCCGATGCCGTGCCCGCAGTATTCGCGCACGACGCTGTAGCCCTGCGCTTCCGCGTGCTTCTGGATCGCATGGCCGATGTCGCCGAGATGCGCGCCGGGCTTGACCTGGTCGATGCCGAGCCACATGCACTCGTAGGTGGTCTGCACGAGGCGCTTCGCGAGGATCGAGCCCTCGCCGACGATGAACATCCGGCTCGTGTCGCCGAAATAGCCGTTCTTGATCACGGTGATGTCGATGTTCAGCGCGTCGCCGTTCTTGAGCACCTTCTCGCCGGGAATGCCGTGGCAGATCACGTCGTTGACCGAGATGCAGGTGGCCTTCGGGTACGGCGGATAGCCGGGCGGCTGATAGTTCAGCGGCGCGGGGATCGTGCCTTGCTCGTTGACCATGTATTCGTGGCAGAGGCGGTCGAGTTCGGCGGTCGTGATCCCTGCGACGACGTGCGGCGTGATGAAATCGAGCACTTCGCTCGCCAGACGGCAGGCGATGCGCATCTGGGCGATGTCGTGTTCGTTTTTGAGCGTAATAGCCATCGAGGTGAGCCTGGAATGCGGTGAATTGACGGATTATCGCACCTTATGGCGGCCGTCGCAGCCCCTTGCGGCCGCGCCGATGCGGGTTTTCGCCGATTGTCCGGCCGCGCGCCGCACGGCAGGCGGAAGTGGTGCGCGACTTGAGAGCCGACAAATCGGCGTGCTATACTCTCTGGCTAAGTCGACATCCAAATGCCGGATTTCCCGATCGCCGGGAAGCGGCATCGCGGTGGAAGGCTTGCGGCACGCGCAGTTCGCACGTGCCGAATCGCAAGCCGGCGCAACCAGGGTGCCGGCCGCGCGGAGCAGGCGACCTTTCGGGGCGCGTTCGCGCGGCGGGTACGGCAGCCGGCTTAAGACCCAACCCTCGTGGAGAATTTACATGGCAGTCACGATGCGCCAAATGCTGGAAGCGGGTGTCCACTTCGGTCACCAGACGCGCTTCTGGAACCCGAAGATGGCTCCGTTCATTTTCGGTCACCGCAACAAGATTCACATCATCAACCTCGAAAAGACGCTGCCGATGTACAACGACGCACTGAAGTACGTGCGTCAGCTGGCAGCGAACCGCGGCACGATCCTGTTCGTCGGCACGAAGCGCCAGTCGCGCGACACGATCGCGCAGGAAGCGCAGCGTGCGGGCATGCCGTTCGTGAACGCACGCTGGCTCGGCGGCATGCTGACCAACTTCAAGACGCTGAAGGTATCGATCAAGCGCCTGAAGGACATGGAAGCGGCAGTCGAGGCGGGCGAGCTCGAGAAGATGAGCAAGAAGGAAGCGCTGCTGTTCGAACGTGAAATCGCCAAGCTGCAGAAGTCGATCGGCGGCGTGAAGGACATGGGCGGCATTCCGGACGCGATCTTCGTCGTCGACGTCGGCTACCACAAGATCGCCGTCACCGAAGCGAACAAGCTCGGCGTGCCGGTCATCGCCGTGGTCGACACGAACCACTCGCCGGAAGGTGTGGACTACGTGATCCCGGGCAACGACGACTCGAGCAAGGCAGTTGCGCTGTACGCGCAAGGCGTGGCCGACGCGATCCTCGAAGGCCGTGCGAACGCGGTCAACGAAGTGGTCCAGGCGGTGCGCGGCGACGACGAATACGTCGAGGAGAACGCGTAACCGGCCCCGAGCCGGCGCAAAAAGGGGGCTCTCAACAGGCCCCCTTTTTTTAAGCTTGTGCGCCGGACCTGATCGCGCCGTCGCGGCGCGGGTCCGGAAACGAATCTCGGCCGTTCGCGTCCAAGCGGGCGGCGTTGTGAATACAGACTCAAGGAGCGAATGATGGCGGCAATTACCGCAAGCATGGTGGCAGAACTGCGCGCAAAGACCGACGCACCGATGATGGAGTGCAAGAAGGCGCTGACCGAAGCCGACGGCGACATGGCCAAGGCTGAAGAGCTGCTGCGCGTGAAGCTCGGCAACAAGGCGAGCAAGGCGGCATCGCGCGTGACGGCCGAAGGCGTCGTCGCATCGTTCGTCGGCGGCAATGCCGGCGCGCTCGTCGAGCTGAACTGCGAAACCGACTTCGTCGCGAAGAACGACGATTTCAACGCGTTCGCGAAGCAAGTCGCGGAACTCGTCGCGACGAAGAACCCGGCCGACGTCGCTGCGCTGTCGGCGCTGCCGCTCGACGGCAAGACGGTCGACGAAGTGCGCCTCGCGCTCGTCGGCAAGATCGGCGAAAACATCTCGATCCGCCGCTTCGTCCGTTTCGAGACGGCGAACAAGCTGGCGACCTACCTGCACGGCAGCCGCATCGGCGTGATGGTCGAGTACACGGGCGCGGACGAGCAGGTCGGCAAGGACGTCGCGATGCACGTCGCGGCGATGAAGCCGGTTTCGCTGTCGGCCGACGAAGTCCCGGCGGACCTGATCGAGAAGGAGCGTCGCGTCGCCGAGCAGAAGGCGGCCGAATCGGGCAAGCCGGCCGAGATCGTCGCGAAGATGGTCGACGGCAGCGTCCAGAAGTTCCTGAAGGAAGTGTCGCTGCTGAACCAGCCGTTCGTGAAGAACGACAAGCAGACGATCGAGCAGATGCTGAAGGCCGCGAATGCCGCAGTGCAGAAGTTCGCGCTGTTCGTCGTCGGCGAAGGCATCGAAAAGCGCCAGGACGATTTCGCCGCCGAAGTGGCCGCGCAAGTCGCAGCAGCAAAGCAGCAGTAAGCCATTGCAGTATCCGCGGCGGGCGTCCGTTCCGCCGCGGCCGGCGGCGCTGCCGGCGGCCGGGAAGCCCGGTCCGGCCGGCGGCGCTTGCCCGAATCAGTATTTCGCCCCTACAGTTCGTGGTTGTCATCCTCTCGTCGCTCGGAAGCCCCTATGTCCAATGCCTATAAACGCGTCCTCCTCAAACTCTCCGGCGAAGCGCTGATGGGCGACGATGCCTTCGGCATCAATCGCGCGACGATCGAACGGATGGTGGCCGATATCGCCGAAGTCGTGCGTCTGGGCACGCAGCTCGCGGTCGTGATCGGCGGCGGTAACATTTTCCGCGGTGTCGCGGGCGGCGCGGCGGGCATGGACCGCGCGACGGCCGACTACATGGGGATGCTCGCGACGATGATGAACGCGCTGGCGCTGCAGGATGCGATGCGTCACGCAGGCATCGAGGCGCGCGTGCAGTCCGCACTGCGCATGGACCAGGTCGTCGAGCCGTACATCCGGCCGCGCGCGATCCGCCAGCTCGAGGAAGGCCGCGTCGTGATCTTCGCGGCCGGCACCGGCAACCCGTTCTTCACGACGGACACCGCCGCCGCGCTGCGCGGCTCGGAAGTGGGCGCCGAGGTCGTGCTGAAGGCGACCAAGGTCGATGGCGTATATTCTGCCGATCCGAAGAAGGATCCGTCGGCCACGCGCTATACGACGATCAGCTTCGACGAGGCGATCAGCCGCAACCTGCAGGTGATGGACGCGACCGCGTTTGCGCTGTGCCGCGACCAGAAGCTGCCGATTCGCGTGTTTTCGATCAACAAGCCGGGCGCGCTCAAGCGCATCGTGCTGGGCGAGGACGAGGGTACGCTCGTCCACGTGTAAACTCCCGCGGATGCGGGCAAGCGGCGTGGGCAACCGGCTGCGGCGCGCGCTGCGCGCGCCGGGCGGCCCGCGTTCTTTGAAGGTTTGAAGGTTCGGAGGTTGAAATGAGTGTCGCTGATATCAAGAAGGGCGTCGAGCAGAAGATGCAGCGCTCGATCGAAGCGTTCAAGAACGATCTGGCGAAGATCCGCACGGGCCGCGCGCACACCGGTCTGCTCGATCACGTGCAGGTCGACTACTACGGATCGATGGTGCCGATTTCGCAGGTCGCGAACCTGACGCTCGTCGATGCGCGCACGATCGGCGTGCAGCCGTGGGAAAAGAACATGGTCGCGAAGGTCGAGAAGGCGATCCGCGAAGCCGATCTGGGCCTGAACCCGGCGACGGCCGGCGACCTGATCCGCGTGCCGATGCCGCCGCTGACGGAAGAGCGCCGCCGCGAGCTGACCAAGGTCGTGAAGGGCGAAGGCGAGACCGCGAAGGTCGCGATCCGCAACCTGCGCCGCGACGCGAACGAAGCGCTGAAGAAGCTCGTGAAGGACAAGGAAATCTCGGAAGACGACGAGCGCCGTGCCGGCGACGACGTGCAGAAGCTCACCGACAAGCACGTCGCCGAAATCGACAAGCTCGTGCAGACCAAGGAAGCCGAGATCATGACGGTCTGACGACCGTCGTCGCGCGCCGCCTCCTTCCCGCATCCCTGTCTCAACGGCCATGACCTATACCAGCTCTACCGTTCGCGTGCCTGACGTCGGCGTCGTGCCGCGTCATATCGCGATCATCATGGACGGCAACGGCCGTTGGGCGACCGAACGCCGCTTGCCGCGCGTCGCCGGGCATACGCGCGGCGTCGACGCCGTGCGGGCCGTGGTCGAAGGCTGCGCGCGCGCGGGCGTCGAATATCTGACGCTGTTCGCGTTGAGCTCGGAAAACTGGCGGCGCCCGTCCGACGAAGTGTCGTTCCTCATGCGGCTGTTCATCACCGCGCTCGAGCGCGAGATCGGCAAGCTGCATGCGAACGGCATCCGGCTGCGCGTAGTCGGCGATCTCGAGCGCTTCGAGCCGCGCATCCGCGAACTGATCCGCCGCGCCGAGACCAAGACGGCGCGCAACACGCGCCTCACGCTGACGATCGCCGCGAACTACGGCGGCCGTTGGGACATCCTGCAGGCGACGAAGAAGCTCGTCGAGCAGGCGGCGCGCGAGGGTCGCGAGGTCGAAGTGACCGAAGAGTCCTTTGCGCCGCACCTGGCGATGGCGTACGCGCCGGAGCCCGATCTGTTCATCCGCACGGGCGGCGAGCAGCGCGTCAGCAACTTCCTGCTGTGGCAGCTCGCCTACGCCGAGTTCTATTTCACGAACAAATACTGGCCGGATTTCGACGGCGCGGCGCTCGCCGAAGCGCTCGCGTCGTATACCGAGCGCGAGCGCCGCTTCGGCCGCACCAGCGCGCAGCTCGAGCCGCAGTCGCAGAACGCCGACTCCCTTTCATGCTGAAAACCCGTGTGATCACGGCGATCGCGATGCTGGCAGTGCTGCTGCCGGTGACGCTGTACGCGCCGCTTGCCGCGTTCGGCGCGCTGATCGCCGTCGTGCTGGTGTTCGCCGCGTGGGAATGGGCGCGCCTGCTCAAGCTGCCGGGCGCCGGCCCGGTCGTCTATGCGGTGGTCGCGGCGCTGGCGCTCGCGGCGACCGCGCCGCTCGGCATCGATGCGGCCGCATCCCGTCCCCTTTTTGCCGCCGCCGGCGTGTTCTGGCTGCTGGTGGGCGCGTTCGTGCTGCGCCGCAAGCCCGAGCTCGCCGGCCGCGTATGGCGGCCGTTTCTGCTTGCGGCCGGCCTCGTGATTTTCGCCGCGTGCTGGCATGCGCTCGTCGCGGCGCGCGCGCAGGGCGTGCCGTTCGTGCTGTCGCTGCTGCTCGTGGTGTGGCTCGCCGATATCGGCGCATATTTCGCGGGCAAGGCCTTCGGAAAGCGTAAACTGGCCGTCACGATCAGTCCCGGCAAGAGCTGGGAAGGGGCGGTGGGCGGCTGGCTCGCGGTGATGGTCGTGTCCGGCATCGCGATGGCTGCGCACCGGTTCGAGCCGACCCTGTTTTCCGCGTATGCCATGCACTACGGCATGGCCGGCGCGTGGGCTGCGCTGACGCTGCTGGTCGTGTACAGCGTGATCGGCGACCTGTTCGAATCGCTGCTCAAGCGTCAGGCCGGCGTCAAGGACTCGAGCGGCCTGCTGCCGGGGCACGGCGGCGTGCTCGACCGCGTCGACGCGCTGCTGCCCGTGCTGCCGCTCGCGATGCTGCTGCTTGGTTAAACCATTATTTCTGTTATGCAAAAACGTCTGACACTGCTCGGTTCCACGGGCTCGATCGGAGACAGCACGCTCGACGTCGTCGCGCGCCACCCCGAGCGTTTCTCGGTCTACGCGCTGACCGCGCACCGCAACGGCGACAAGCTCGTCGAACAGTGCCTGCGCTTCGCGCCCGAAGTCGCGGTGGTCGGCGACGCGGCGACCGCCGCGCACGTCGAGGCGCGGCTGCGCGCGGCGGGCAGCCGGACGACCGTGCTGTACGGGCCGCAGGCGCTCGTCGACGTGTCGAAGAGCGACGGCTGCGACACGGTCGTCGCGGCGATCGTCGGCGCGGCCGGTCTCGCGCCGAGCCTCGCGGCCGCGCGCGCCGGCAAGCGGATCCTGCTCGCGAACAAGGAATCGCTGGTGATGTCGGGCGCGATCTTCATGGACGCGGTGCGCGATCACGGCGCGATCCTGCTGCCGGTCGACAGCGAGCACAACGCGATCTTCCAGTGCATGCCGCGCGACGCGGCCGAGCACGGCGGGATCGCGAAGATCATCCTGACCGCGTCGGGCGGCCCGTTCCGCACGCGCGAGCCGGCGACGCTCGTCGACGTGACGCCGGACGAGGCCTGCAAGCACCCGAACTGGGTGATGGGCCGCAAGATTTCCGTCGATTCGGCGACGATGATGAACAAGGGCCTCGAGGTGATCGAGGCGCACTGGATCTTCGGCCTGCCGGGCGACCGGATCGACGTGCTGATCCACCCGCAGAGCGTGATCCATTCGCTCGTGTCGTATCGCGACGGTTCGGTGCTCGCGCAACTGGGCAATCCCGACATGCGCACGCCGATCGCGCATGCGCTCGCGTTTCCGGAGCGCGTCGACGCCGGCGTCGAGCAGCTCGACCTCGCGCAGATCGCGCAGCTGTCGTTCGAGAAGCCCGACTACGCGCGCTTCCCGTGTCTCGCGCTCGCGCTGAAGGCGCTGGCCGAAGGCGGTATCGCGAGCGCCGCGTTGAACGCGGCCAACGAAGTCGCGGTCGAAGCGTTTCTCGAGCGCCGAATCGGCTTCATGGCGATCGCGGCGACGGTCGAAGCGGTGCTCGACGCGCTGCCGAACCGCGCGCCCGACGGGCTCGACGACGTCCTCGCGGCCGATGCCGAAGCGCGCCGCCTCGCCGCCGAGATCATTGCGAAAGCGCCTGCGCGACGCGTGGAGCGCACTGTCTGAATGAGGTGCTCATGAACGTGCTGGTCGAACTGATCGCGTTTGCGGTGGCGATCGGGGTGCTGGTCGTCGTGCATGAGTACGGTCATTACCGCGTCGCGCGCTGGTGCGGCGTGAAGGTACTGCGTTTCTCGATCGGCTTCGGCCAGCCCGTCGCACGCTGGGTCAGCCGCCGCACGGGCACCGAGTGGACGCTGTCCGCGCTGCCGCTCGGCGGCTACGTGAAGATGCTCGACGAGCGCGAGCCGGGGCCCGGCGTGAAGCCGGAAGAGCTCGGCCAGGCGTTCAACCGGCAGTCGGTCGGCAAGCGCATCGCAATCGTCGCGGCCGGTCCCATTGCCAACTTCCTGTTGGCGATCGTCCTGTTCTCCGCGGTTTTCGCCACCGGCGTGACCGAGCCGGCCGCGATCCTCGCGCCGCCGGCCGCGGGTACCGTGGCCGCGCGGGCCGGCTTCGACGGCAACGAGACGATCGTGTCGATGCGCGATGCGCAGGGCGGCGAGTCGGAGCCCGTGCGCTCATGGTCGGACCTGCGCTGGAAGCTGCTGTCGGCCGCGTTCGATCGCCGCGAGGTCGTGCTCGCCGCACGCGACGGCGACGCGACGTTCGATTTCCGCGTCGACCTGCGTCACGTTCCCGAAAGCGAGCTCGACGACGATTTCATGATGCATCTCGGCTTCGAGACCGGCGGCGGCACGTTGTCGGTTGCGTCGGTGCAGCCCGGCAGTGCGGCGCAGCAGGCAGGGCTGAAGGCCGGCGACAAGCTGCTCGCGATCGACGGCGCGCCGATCGGCGGCGCCGCGCGGTTCATCGATGCAGTGAAGCACGATGCGGGCAAGACGGTTGCGCTGCAGATCGAGCGCAACGGCGCCGTGCAGACCGTGTCGATCGTGCCGCAGCCGCAGCGCGACGAGGAAACCGGGCAGCAGATCGGCCGCATCGGCGCGGCGCTGTCGATGCACACGCCGAGCGTCGACGTGCGCTACGGGCCGATTGAAAGCGTGCGGCTCGGCGCGCAGCGCACGTGGGACATCGCCGTGTATTCGCTGCGCATGTTCGGGCGGATGATCGTCGGCGACGCGTCGCTGAAGAACCTGTCGGGCCCGGTGACGATCGCCGACTACGCGGGCAAGAGCGCGCGGCTCGGCCCGTCGGCGTTCCTGTCGTTCCTCGCCCTTGTCAGCATTAGCCTCGGGGTGCTGAACTTGTTGCCGATTCCCGTTTTGGACGGGGGGCATCTGTTATATTATCTGGTTGAAGCCGCGACCGGGAAAGCCGTTTCGGAGCGCTGGCAACTGATTCTACAAAGAGCCGGGCTGATCTGCATCGTCGCACTGTCGGCGATCGCGCTGTTCAACGACCTGGCTCGGTTAATCCATTTCTGAAGCATCAGGCGGCCGCCGCAACGCAGCCGCCTGATTTGATGCAGCTACATATTGGGGATGCATGTTGTTCAAACCTCATCGCTTTGTACCTAAGACAGTTGCAGCGGCCGCGCTCGCCGCGCACGGCTTCGCGGCCCACGCAGCGGCACCGTTCGTGGTGCAAGACATCAAGATCGAGGGGCTGCAGCGCGTCGAACCGGGTTCCGTATTCGCATATCTGCCGATCAAGCAAGGCGACACGTTCACCGACGACAAGGCATCCGAAGCAATCCGCGCGCTCTACGCGACGGGCTTTTTCAACGACGTTCGCATCGCCACGCAGGGCAACGTCGTGATCGTGCAGGTGCAGGAGCGTCCGGCCATCGCGTCGATCGACTTCACCGGCACGAAGGAATTCGACAAGGACAACCTCACCAAGGCGCTGCGCGCAGTCGGTCTCGCCGACGGCCGCTACTACGACAAGGCGCTCGTCGACAAGGCCGAGCAGGAGCTCAAGCGCCAGTATCTGACGCGCGGCTTCTACGCGGCCGAAGTGAAGACGACGGTCACGCCGGTCGACGCGAACCGCGTGTCGATCCTGTTCGCGGTGGCCGAAGGTCCGAGCGCGAAGATCCGCCAGATCAACTTCATCGGCAACAAGGCGTTCAGCACGAGCACGCTGCGCGACGAGATGCAGCTGTCGACGCCGAACTGGTTCTCCTGGTACACGAAGAACGACCTGTACTCGAAGGAAAAGCTCACCGGCGACCTCGAAGCCGTGCGCTCGTACTACCTGAACCGCGGCTATCTCGAGTTCAACATCGAGTCGACGCAGGTGTCGATCTCGCCGGACAAGAAGGACATGTACCTGACGGTCACGCTGCACGAAGGCGAGCCGTACACGGTGTCGGGCATCAAGCTGTCGGGCAACCTGCTCGATCGCGAAGCCGAACTGAACAAGCTGATCAAGATCAAGCCGGGCGATCGTTTCTCGGCCGAGAAGCTGCAGCAGACGACGAAGGCGATCGTCGACAAGCTCGGCGAATACGGCTACGCGTTCGCGACCGTCAACGCGCAACCGGACATCGACCAGGCGAACCACAAGGTGAACCTGAACCTCGTCGTCGATCCGAGCCGCCGCGTGTACGTGCGCCGCATCAACGTGGTCGGCAACACGCGCACGCGCGACGAAGTCGTGCGTCGCGAAATGCGTCAGCTCGAAAGCTCGTGGTTCGACTCGAACCGCCTCGCGCTGTCGAAGGATCGCGTGAACCGTCTCGGCTACTTCACGAACGTCGACGTGACGACCGTGCCGGTCGAAGGCACGAACGACCAGGTCGACGTGAACGTGAAGGTCGACGAAAAGCCGACCGGCGCGATCACGCTCGGCGCCGGTTTCTCGTCGACGGACAAGGTCGTGCTGTCGGCCGGCGTGTCGCAGGACAACGTGTTCGGCTCGGGCACGAGCCTCGCGGTCAACGTGAACACCGCGAAGAGCTACCGTACGCTGACGGTCACGCAGGTCGACCCGTACTTCACGGTCGACGGGATCAAGCGGATCACCGACGTCTACTACCGCACGTACCAGCCGCTCTACTATTCGACGAACTCGAGCTTCCGGATCATCAGCGCCGGCGGCAACCTGAAGTTCGGCATTCCGTTCTCGGAAGTCGATACCGTGTACTTCGGCGCGGGCTTCGAGCAGAACCGCCTCGACATCGATTCGAACACGCCGCAGAGCTACCAGGATTACGTGAACCAGTTCGGCCGCGTGTCGAACACGGTGCCGCTGACGGTCGCGTGGTCGCGCGACGCGCGCGACAGCGCGCTGATCCCGAGCCGCGGCTACTTCACGCAGGCGAACATCGAATACGGCGTGCCGGTCGGCAAGATCCAGTACTACAAGGCCGACTTGCAGGCGCAGTACTACTATTCGTTCTCGCGCGGCTTCATCCTCGGGCTGAACCTGCAGGGCGGCTACGGTAACGGTATCGGCAACCCGTACCCGATCTTCAAGAACTACTACGCGGGCGGTATCGGCTCCGTGCGCGGCTACGAGCCGAGCTCGCTGGGCCCGCGCGACTCGAAGACGAACGACCCGATCGGCGGCTCGAAGATGGTCGTCGGCAACATCGAGCTGACGTTCCCGCTGCCGGGCACCGGCTATGACCGCACGCTGCGCGTGTTCACGTTCCTCGACGGCGGTAACGTGTGGGGCAACGCGCCGGGCGGCACGAGTACCGGCGCGAACGGCCTGCGCTACGGCTACGGTATCGGTCTCGCGTGGATCTCGCCGATCGGCCCGCTGAAGCTGAGCCTCGGCTTCCCGCTGCAGAAACACGAAGGCGACCAGTACCAGAAATTCCAGTTCCAGATTGGGACGGCGTTCTGATCGAACGCATGACAACAGCAACGAGAGGGTAATTTTGCTAACCGGTAAGTTTTCGAAACGAGTGATGTGCGCGTTGACCGTTGCGCTGGCGCTGGGCGCCGCGACGGCGCACGCACAGGACGTCGCCCGCATTGCGGCGGTCAATTCGGATCGGATCCTGCGCGAGTCGGCGCCCGCCAAGGCGGCGCAGACGAAGCTCGAAGCCGAGTTCGCGAAGCGCGACAAGGATCTGCAGGACATGGCGGCACGCCTGAAGTCGATGTCCGACTCGCTCGACAGGAACGGCGCGTCGCTGTCGGCGGCCGATCGCGCGCAGAAGCAGCGCGATCTCGCCCAGCTCGACACCGACTTCCAGCGCAAGCAGCGCGAGTTCCGCGAAGACCTGAACCAGCGTCGCAACGAGGAACTGGCCGCCGTGCTGGACAAGGCGAACAAGGTGATCAAGCAAATCGCCGAACAGCAGAATTACGATCTGATCGTGCAGGAAGCCGTGTACGTCAGCCCGCGCATCGACATCACCGACAAGGTGCTCAAGGCACTCGCGTCCGGCTCGACGAACTGACGGAGCAGACGACGAATGGCATTGACGCTTGAGGAACTCGTAAAGCGGTTCGGCGGCGAGATCGCCGGCGACGCGCAATGCAAGGTCGCCGGCCTCGCGCCGCTCGACCAGGCCGGCCCCGGGCAGCTCGCGTTTCTCGCGAATCCGAAATACCTGTCGCAGGTCGAGACGACCGGCGCCGGCGCGGTGCTGATCGCGCCGAAGGATCTGGAAAAGCTGGGCGCGGCCGCAAGCGGCCGCAATTTCATTGTGACGCCGAATCCGTACGCGTATTTCGCGCGCGTCGCGCAGATGTTCATCGATCTCGCCGCGCCGCCGCGCGCGGCCGGCGTGCATCCGAGCGCGACGATCGATCCGGCCGCGCGCGTCGCCGACAGCGCAGTGATCGGCCCGCACGTGACGATCGAGGCGGGCGCCGTGATCGAAGATGGCGTGCAGCTCGACGCGAACGTGTTCGTCGGCCGCGGCACGACGATCGGCGCAGGCTCGCATCTGTACCCGAACGTCGCCGTCTATCACGGCTGCAAGATCGGTCCGCGTGCGATCGTGCACGCGGGCGCGGTGATCGGCTCCGACGGCTTCGGCTTCGCGCCGGACTTCGTCGGCGAAGGCGAGGCGCGCACCGGCACCTGGGTCAAGATTCCGCAGGTCGGCGGCGTGTCGATCGGCCCGGACGTCGAGATCGGCGCGAACACGACGATCGATCGCGGCGCGATGGCGGACACCGTCATCGAGGAATGCGTGAAGATCGACAACCAGGTCCAGATCGGCCACAACTGCCGGATCGGCGCGTATACGGTGATCGCAGGCTGCGCGGGCATCGCGGGCAGCACGACGATCGGGCGCCACTGCATGATCGGCGGCGCGGTCGGGATTGCCGGCCACGTGACGCTCGGCGACTACGTGATCGTCACCGCGAAATCGGGCGTGTCGAAATCGCTGCCGAAGGCCGGCATCTATACGAGCGCATTCCCGGCCGTCGATCACGGCGAATGGAACCGCAGCGCGGCGCTCGTGCGCAACCTCGACAAACTGCGCGATCGCATCAAGGCGCTCGAAACCGCGCTCGCCGCGCAGCGCGGCGACACGGACGCCTGACGCGCGATGCGACCGATGAACCGGGCACGGCCAGCGCATCCGGCCCGGTTCGCCAGACAGGGCCGCGTCGCGGCCCGTTTCAGCTTTTGCTTCACCACCGCGCAGCCTCTGCGTGAGACGAACCATCATGAGCACTGAAAAAATCAATCTCGACATCCACAAGATCCTCACGCTGCTGCCGCATCGCTATCCGATTCTGCTCGTCGACCGCGTGCTCGAACTCGAACCGCACAAAGGCATCAAAGCGCTGAAGAACGTGTCGATCAACGAGCCGTTCTTCCAGGGCCATTTCCCGAAGCGGCCGGTGATGCCGGGCGTGCTGATCCTCGAGGCGCTCGCGCAGGCCGCCGCACTGCTGACGTTCTCCGAAGAGCAGCCGAAGGATCCGGAGAACACGCTGTACTACTTCGTCGGCATCGACGGCGCGCGTTTCAAGCGTGTCGTCGAACCGGGCGACCAGCTGATCCTGAACGTGACGTTCGAACGCTACATCCGCGGGATCTGGAAGTTCAAGGCAGTGGCCGAAGTGGACGGTAAGGTTGCGGCGGAAGCCGAGCTGATGTGCACGGTCAAGACGGCCGACGCGGCGCCCTGAGCGGCGCGGTACGCATCCGCAACGTAACGCGACACATCATTTCGAGAGGCAACGGCGCATGACCAGGATTCATCCCACCGCGATCGTCGAACCGGGCGCGCAGATCGACGAGTCGGTCGAAATCGGCCCGTACGCGATCATCGGCCCGCACGTCACGATCGGCGCGCGCACGACGATCGGTTCGCACAGCGTGATCGAAGGTCACACGACGATCGGCGAGGACAACCGCATCGGCCATTACGCATCGGTCGGCGGCCGTCCGCAGGACATGAAGTACAAGGACGAGCCGACGAAGCTCGTGATCGGCAACCGCAACACGATCCGCGAATTCACGACGATCCACACGGGCACCGTGCAGGATGCCGGCGTGACGACGCTCGGCGACGACAACTGGATCATGGCCTACGTGCATATCGGCCATGACTGCCGCGTCGGCAACCACGTGATCCTGTCGAGCAACGCGCAGATGGCGGGCCACGTCGAAATCGGCGACTGGGCGATCATCGGCGGCATGTCGGGCGTGCACCAGTTCGTGCGCATCGGCGCGCACGCGATGCTCGGCGGCGCGTCGGCGCTCGTCCAGGACGTGCCGCCGTTCGTGATCGCGGCCGGCAACAAGGCCGAGCCGCACGGCATCAACGTCGAAGGGCTGCGCCGGCGCGGTTTCTCGCCGGACGCGATTTCGGCGCTGCGCAGTGCGTACCGGCTGTTGTACAAGAACGGCCTGTCGCTCGAAGAGGCGAAGACGCAGCTGCGCGAGCTCGCGCAGGCGGGCGGCGACGGCGATGCACCGGTCAATGCGCTCGTCGCGTTCATCGACGCGTCGCAACGCGGCATCATCCGCTAAGCGATGCCGCTGCCGACCACTCAGCTCCGGCTCGCGATGGTGGCGGGCGAACCGTCCGGCGATCTGCTCGCGGCGTCGTTGCTCGGCGGATTGCGCGAGCGGCTGCCCGCGTCGACCCACTATTACGGGATCGGCGGCGCGCGGATGATCGCGCAGGGCTTCGACTCGCACTGGCAGATGGACAAGCTGACGGTGCGCGGCTATGTCGAGGCGCTCGGCCAGATTCCGGAGATCCTGCGCATACGCGGCGAGTTGAAGCGCCAGCTGCTCGCGGAGCGGCCCGACGCGTTCATCGGCGTCGACGCGCCCGACTTCAACTTCAACGTCGAACAGGCGGCGCGCGACGCGGGCATTCCGTCGATCCACTTCGTCTGTCCGTCGATCTGGGCGTGGCGTGGCGGGCGGATCAAGAAGATCGCGAAGTCCGTCGACCACATGCTCTGCCTGTTCCCGTTCGAGCCGGCGATTCTCGACAAGGCGGGCGTCGCATCGACGTACGTCGGCCATCCGCTCGCCGACGAGATTCCGCTCGAACCCGACACGCACGGCGCGCGCATCGCGCTCGGCCTGCCGGCCGACGGCCCCGTGATCGCGGTGCTGCCCGGCAGCCGCCGCTCGGAGATCGCGCTGATCGGCCCGACCTTCTTCGCGGCGATGGCGCTGATGCAGCAGCGCGAGCCGGGCCTGCGCTTCGTGATGCCGGCGGCGACGCCCGCGTTGCGCGAGTTGCTGCAGCCGCTCGTCGACGCGCATCCGCAGCTTGCGCTGACGATCACCGACGGCCGCTCGCAGGTCGCGATGACGGCCGCCGACGCGATTCTCGTGAAGAGCGGCACCGTCACGCTCGAAGCGGCGCTGCTGAAAAAGCCGATGGTGATCTCGTACAAGGTGCCTTGGCTGACGGGGCAGATCATGCGCCGGCAGGGCTATCTGCCGTACGTGGGCCTGCCGAACATTCTCGCCGGCCGCTTCGTCGTGCCCGAGCTGCTGCAGCATTTCGCGACGCCCGAGGCGCTCGCCGACGCCACGCTCACGCAGCTGCGCGACGACGCGAATCGCCGCACGCTGACCGAAGTGTTCACCGAGATGCACGTGTCGCTGCGGCAGAACACCGCCGCGAAGGCGGCCGAGGCCGTCGCGCGCGTGCTCGACCAGCGCAAGAGGCGCGCATGACGGCGGGCCGCATCACGTTCGCCGATATGCAGGCGGGCTTCGATTTCAACCGCCCGGACGAGATCGTCTGCGGCGTCGACGAAGCGGGGCGCGGGCCGCTTGCCGGGCCCGTCGTCGCGGCCGCGGTGATTCTCGATCCCGCCCGGCCGATCGACGGGCTCGACGATTCGAAGGTGTTGTCCGCGAAGAAGCGCGATGCGCTGTACGAGTTGATCGTGTCGAATGCGCGTGCGTATTGCGTCGCATCGGCGAGCGTCGACGAAATCGACTCGCTGAACATCCTGCATGCGACGATGCTCGCGATGAAGCGTGCGGTCGAAGGGCTGTCGGTGCTGCCGACGCTCGCACAGATCGACGGCAACCGCTGCCCGACGCTGTCGGTGCGCGCGGAGGCGATCGTCAGCGGCGATGCGCTCGTGCCGAGCATCTCGGCCGCATCGATCCTCGCGAAAGTCACGCGCGACCGCATGCTCGTCGATCTGCACGAACGTTTTCCCGTCTACGGTTTCAACGTGCACGCAGGCTACGGCACCCCGCAACATCTTGCCGCGCTGCGCGAGCACGGCCCGTGCGAAGCGCATCGGCGTTCGTTCGCGCCCGTGCGCGAAGCGCTCGATCTGATTCGATGAAAGTCATTACGTCAAGGGACAACCCGCTCTACAAGCGCCTGAAGGCGCTTGCGGGTTCGACGCCCCATCAGCGCCGCAGCGGGCAGGCGCTGCTCGAAGGATTCCACCTCGCGAGCGCCTATCTCGATACGGGCGCGATACCCGAGCTGTGCGTCGCGACCGAAGGCGCGCTCGGCCATGCGGAAGCGCAGGCGATCGTCGCACGCATCGACGCGCAGCGCATCGTGACGCTGCCCGATGCGCTGTTCGGACAGTTGTCGAACGTCGTCAACGGCGTCGGTTTTCTGCTGCTCGTCGATCGCCCGTCGCAGCCGCTGCCGGCGCGCGTCGCGCACACGTCGGTCGTGCTCGACGGCGTGCAGGACGCCGGCAACGTCGGCTCGATCCTGCGCAGTGCGGCGGCGGCCGGCGTGCGGCACGTGTTCTGCGCGCCCGGCACCGCCTATGCGTGGTCGTCGAAGGTGCTGCGTGCCGGCATGGGCGCGCATTTCCTGCTGTCGATCCACGAGGATGTCGCGCCCGACGCGCTCGCGGCGCGGCTCGACGTGCCGGTCGCGCTGACCGATTCGCACGGCGCGCAGGCGATCTACGACTGCGACCTGTCGCAACCGGTCGCGTGGGTGTTCGGCAACGAAGGCGCGGGCGTGTCGGCGTTCTGGCGCGACATCGCCGCCCATCGCGTGACGATTCCGCAGCCGGGCGGCATGGAGTCGCTGAACGTCGCGGCGGCTGCCGCGGTATGTCTGTTCGAGCAGGTCCGGCAGCAGCGGCGCGCGTGATCTCGCGCGCAGATCGCCCCATCAGGGCGAGAACGAAAAAAGGCCGCGTCGAACGCGGCCTTTTTGCTTCGGGCGGGACGATCCGCCGCGACGATCAGTACGACTGCCGCTCGAGACGGATCTCCTGCAGGATCGTCGTCGCGATTTCCTCGATCGACTTGTGCGTCGACGACAGCCACTTGATGCCTTCGCGCCGCATCATCGCTTCGGCCTCGTTGATCTCGTAGCGGCAGTTTTCGGGCGCCGCGTACTTGCTGCCCGGACGCCGCTCGTTGCGGATCTCCGACAGACGCTGCGGATCGATCGACAGCCCGAACAGCTTGTCGCGGTGCGGCGCGAGCGCCGACGGCAGCTTGCCGCGCTCGAAGTCTTCCGGAATCAGCGGATAGTTCGCGGCCTTCACGCCGTACTGCATCGCGAGATAGAGGCTCGTCGGCGTCTTGCCGCTGCGCGACACGCCGACCAGGATCACGTCCGCTTCCGACAGGTTGCGGTTCGACTGGCCGTCGTCGTGCGCGAGCGAGAAGTTGATCGCCTCGATGCGCGTCTTGTATTCCTCGGTGTCCGCATTCTGGTGGCCGCGGCCCATCGCGTGGCTCGACTTCAGCTGCAGTTCCTGCTCGAGCGGTTCGACGAAGCGCTGGAACATGTCGAGCACGAGCGCGTTCGAGCGCTTGACGATCTCGTTGGACTCGCTGTCGACGAGCGTCGTGAACACGATCGAGCGGCGGCCGTCGTGCACGGCGGCTTCGTTGATCTTCTCGACGGTCGCGTACGCCTTGTCGAGCGAATCGACGAACGGCACGCGCACGAGGCGGAACTTCTGGTCGAACTGGGAGAGGATCGAGTGCGCGAAGGTTTCGGCAGTAATCCCCGTGCCGTCGGAGACGATGAAAACGGTAGGCAGCATGAATCTGGACGTCGAACGTGAAGGGCGGTTGCGCGGGCGGCTCGAGGCCGCCCTCCAGACGCAGTGACAAGGTCGTGCCACATCCTGCAGCCGGCACGGTAGAATAGCGGCAACCTGTTGGATAAGCAATTGCGGGGGCGGGGCGCGTACGGTGCCCGAGGCTTGCCGCGAGCGATTCAAAACTCCCGGCAAGTTCGGCGATTCATCTGCAAAATTCGCCCTTCTGCCGGGATTTTTGTAATCGGGTCGGAAGCTTTCGCGTCGGCGATTGTTTATCTAACAGGTTGCGCAAGACGCGCCGCGCCTTTTTGCAAGCGCCCGCGTTCAAGCCCACTTGCGCGATCGAGCATTTTTTTCACACTTAGGGGCTTGTATGACTAACGCAGCAAACGTCGCAAAGGACCAGGCGTATGTAATTCCGTTCGAGCAGTTGCGGATGACCGATGTGGAAATCGTGGGCGGCAAGAATGCGTCGCTCGGCGAGATGATCAGCCAGCTTGCCGAGGCAGGCGTGCGCGTTCCCACCGGTTTCGCCACGACCGCGCTCGCATTCCGCGATTTCCTCAAGCACAACGACCTCACCGACCGCATCGCGAAGCGTCTCGAGTCGCTCGACATCGACGACGTGAAGGCGCTCGCCGAAGCCGGCGCCGAGATCCGCAAGTGGATCGTCGATGCGCCGCTGCAGCCGCGCCTCGAGCAGGAAATCCGCGCGCAGTTCGAAGTGCTGCAAAGCGGCTCGCCGGGCGAGCTGTCGTTCGCCGTGCGTTCGTCCGCCACGGCCGAAGATCTGCCCGACGCCTCGTTCGCCGGTCAGCAGGAGTCGTATCTGAACGTCGTCGGCATCGAGGACGTGCTCGACCGCATGAAGCACGTGTTCGCGTCGCTGTACAACGACCGCGCGATCTCGTATCGCGTGCACAAGGGCTTCACGCATGCCGAAGTCGCGCTGTCGGCCGGCGTGCAGCGCATGGTCCGTTCGGACGTCGGCGCGGCCGGCGTGATGTTCACGATCGACACCGAGTCGGGCTTCAAGGACGCCGTGTTCATCACGTCGAGCTACGGTCTCGGCGAAACGGTCGTGCAGGGCGCCGTGAACCCGGACGAGTTCTACGTGTTCAAGACCACGCTCGCACAGGACAAGTACCCGATCATCCGCCGCTCGATCGGCTCGAAGCTGATCAAGATGGAATTCACGCAGCCGGGCGAGCCGGGCCGCGTGAAGACGGTCGACGTGCCGCACGAGCAGCGCAACCGCTACTCGATCACCGACGACGACGTGATCGAGCTCGCGAAGTACGCGGTCATCATCGAGAAGCACTACCAGCGTCCGATGGACATCGAGTGGGGCAAGGACGGCCGCGACGGCAAGATCTTCATCCTGCAGGCGCGTCCGGAGACGGTGAAGAGCCAGGCGAGCGGCAAGGCCGAGCAGCGCTTCAAGCTGAAGGGCCAGTCGCAGGTGCTCGCGACCGGCCGTGCGATCGGCCAGAAGATCGGTGCGGGCCCCGTGCGCGTGATCCAGGATCCGTCCGAAATGGAACGCGTGCAGCCGGGCGACGTGCTCGTCGCCGACATGACCGACCCGAACTGGGAGCCGGTGATGAAGCGCGCGTCGGCGATCGTCACGAACCGTGGCGGGCGCACCTGCCACGCGGCGATCATCGCGCGTGAGCTCGGCGTGCCGGCCGTGGTCGGTTGCGGCGACGCGACCGACGTGCTGAAGGACGGCGCGCTCGTCACCGTGTCGTGCGCGGAAGGCGACGAAGGCAAGATCTACGACGGGCTGCTCGAGACGGAAGTCACCGAAGTGCAGCGCGGCGAACTGCCGGAAATTCCGGTGAAGATCATGATGAACGTCGGCAACCCGCAGCTCGCATTCGACTTCTCGCAGCTGCCGAACGCCGGCGTCGGCCTCGCGCGTCTCGAGTTCATCATCAATAACAACATCGGTGTGCACCCGAAGGCGATCCTCGAGTATCCGAACGTCGATCAGGATCTGAAGAAGGCCGTCGAGAGCGTCGCGCGCGGTCATGCGTCGCCGCGTGCGTTCTACGTCGACAAGCTGACCGAAGGCGTCGCGACGATTGCCGCGGCGTTCTATCCGAAGCCCGTGATCGTGCGTCTGTCCGACTTCAAGTCGAACGAGTACAAGAAGCTGATCGGCGGTTCGCGCTACGAGCCGGACGAGGAAAACCCGATGCTGGGCTTCCGCGGCGCGTCGCGCTACATCGCCGACGACTTCGCGCAGGCGTTCGAGATGGAGTGCCGTGCGCTCAAGCGCGTGCGCGACGAGATGGGCCTGACCAACGTCGAGATCATGGTGCCGTTCGTGCGCACCGTGAAGCAGGCGGAACGCGTCGTCGGCCTGCTCGAGAAGTTCGGCCTGAAGCGCGGCGAGAACGGGCTGCGCCTCGTGATGATGTGCGAGGTGCCGACCAACGCGATTCTCGCGGAAGAGTTCCTGCGGTACTTCGACGGGTTCTCGATCGGCTCGAACGACCTCACGCAGCTCACGCTCGGCCTCGATCGCGATTCGGGCATGGAGCTGCTGGCCGTCGATTTCGACGAGCGCGATCCGGCAGTCAAGTTCCTGCTGAAGCGCGCGATCGATACGTGCCGCAAGATGGGCAAGTACGTCGGCATCTGCGGTCAGGGCCCGTCCGATCATCCGGATTTCGCGCAGTGGCTGACCGACGAAGGCATCGTGTCGATCTCGCTGAACCCGGACACGATCATCGATACCTGGCAGGCGCTCGCGAACCGGAAGTAACGGTCGATCGCGTCGCTTCGACGAAAGGGCGGCTCGGCCGCACTTTCGTTGAAGGCAAAATGCAAGGTTCATGCTATAAACACCCCGGTAGATCCGGGGTGTTTTCGTTTGCAGGAGACCGTAATGATGTCGGCGCAGTTGTTCTGGTGGGTCGGAGTCGGCGTGCTCGTCGTGGCCGAGCTGCTGACGGGGACGTTCTATCTGCTGATGATCGCGCTCGGCTTCGTCGCCGGCGGACTGCTGCAGCTCGCCGGCTTTGCGCCGCACGTGCAAATCGGCGCGGCCGCCGCCATCGCGCTTGTCGCGATGATCGCGCTGCGCCGCTCGGGGCTCGGGCGCAAGCAGAAGCGCGATACGTCGACGAATCCCGACGTCAACCTCGATATCGGCGCGACCGTCACGGTCGGCGCGTGGCATGACGGCCGCGCGCGCGTCCAGTATCGCGGTGCCGAGTGGGACGTCGAGCTGGCGGCCGGCGAGCGCGACGATGCGCGCGTCTATCAGGTCAGCGCCGTGCGCGGCAACTGCCTCGTGGTCGTCGCGAAACCTGCGGGCTGACCGTCCGTGCCCATGCATACAACAAGGAGGAAATGTCGATGGATTCGCTGATCATCTGGGTCGTTCTGCTCATCATCGCGATCGTGATCGTATCGAAGACGGTGAAGATCGTGCCGCAGCAGCACGCGTGGGTGCTCGAGCGCTTCGGCCGCTATCACGCGACGCTGTCGCCGGGGCTGAACATCGTGCTGCCGTTCGTCGACCGCATCGCGTACCGGCACGTGCTGAAGGAGATTCCGCTCGACGTGCCGAGCCAGGTCTGCATCACGCGCGACAACACGCAGCTGCAGGTCGACGGCGTGCTGTATTTCCAGGTCACCGATCCGATGAAGGCGTCGTACGGGTCGAGCAACTTCGTACTCGCGATCACGCAGCTCGCGCAGACGACGCTGCGCTCGGTGGTCGGCAAGCTCGAGCTCGACAAGACGTTCGAGGAGCGCGACTTCATCAATCACAGCATCGTGTCGGCGCTCGACGAGGCCGCCGCGAACTGGGGCGTGAAGGTGCTGCGCTACGAGATCAAGGACCTGACGCCGCCGAAGGAAATCCTGCACGCGATGCAGGCGCAGATCACGGCCGAGCGCGAGAAGCGCGCGCTGATCGCCGCGTCCGAAGGGCGCAAGCAGGAGCAGATCAACCTCGCATCGGGTGCGCGCGAGGCCGCAATTCAGAAGTCCGAAGGCGAGCGGCAGGCCGCGATCAATCAGGCGCAGGGCGAAGCGGCCGCGATTCTCGCGGTCGCCGAAGCGAATGCGCAGGCGATTCAGAAGATCGCGAGCGCGATCCAGTCGCAAGGCGGGATGGACGCGGTGAATCTGAAGGTCGCCGAGCAATACGTCGGCGCGTTCTCGAATCTCGCGAAGCAGGGCAATACGCTGATCGTGCCGTCCAATCTGTCCGATCTTGGCACGGCGATCGCGTCCGCGCTGACGATCGTCAAGCGCGCGACGCCGGCCGCGGCCGACGTGCCGCGCGGCAACGGCTGACGCGCACGCATCGTCGCGTCGACAAAGAAATACGGCCCGCTCGAAGCGGGCCGTATCGTTTCAGGCGATGCGCACGCGCCGCGTCAGGCGCCGGCCCGCATGATGCGCGCCTTCTCGCGTTCCCAGTCGCGCTTCTTCTCGGTTTCGCGCTTGTCGTGCAGCTTCTTGCCTTTCGCGAGCGCGATGTCGCACTTCACGCGGCCGCCCTTGTAATGGAAGTTCAGCGGCACGAGCGTATAGCCGCGCTGCTCGACCTTGCCGATCAGCTTCTTGATCTCGTCACGGTGCAGCAGCAGCTTGCGCGTGCGCACGGGATCGGGCTTGATGTGCGTCGAGGCTTCGGGCAGCGGGCTGATGTGCGTGCCGATCAGGAAGATCTCGGCGTTCTTGATCACGACGTAGCCTTCCTTGATCTGCCCGCGCCCGGCGCGCAGCGCCTTGACTTCCCAGCCCTCGAGCACGAGCCCCGCCTCATAGCGTTCCTCGATGTGGTAATCGAAGTGCGCTTTCCTGTTGTCGATGATGCTCATGAAAGGATCGGGCCAACTCGTTTAAAATCACGATTTTAGCAAAGCGGGGCGCGGATCGCCCGGCTTGCTTTCCCACCTTCAGCGATGCCGCGCGATTTATGGCAGATGTCCACAAAACCGTATTGATCCGTCATTCGGCGGAACAGATGTTCGACCTCGTCACCGACGTGGCCGACTACCCCAATTTCCTGCCCTGGTGCGGCGGTGTCGAGATTCGCCGTCAGGACGAGAGCGGGATGGAGGCGCGCATCGACATCAACTTCAAGGGCATCAAGCAGCACTTCGCGACGCGCAATACGCAGCAGCGTCCGACGCGGATCGACATGGACTTCGCGGACGGCCCGTTCAAGAAGTTCACGGGCTCGTGGCGCTTCACCGCGCTGCGCGCCGATGCGTGCAAGATCGAATTCTCGCTGCACTACGAGTTCTCGAGCATCCTGCTCGAAAAGATCATCGGTCCGGTGTTCAACCATATCGCGAACACGTTCGTCGATTCGTTCGTGAAGCGTGCGGACCAGCGCTACGGCAAAGGGTGAGGCGATGCTGTCGATCGAAGTCTGCTATGCGCTGCCCGACCGTCAGACGCTGATTCCGGTATCGCTGCCCGAAGGCGCGACCGTGCGCGCGGCGATCGAGGCGAGCGGCGTGCTCGCGCTGCATCCCGAAATCGATCTCGCGCACGCGAAAACCGGCATCTACGGCAAGCTCGCGTCGCTCGACGCGCCGCTCGCCGATCACGATCGCGTCGAGATCTATCGTCCGCTGATCGTCGATCCGAAGATCGCGCGCCAACGGCGTGTCGACAAGGCGCGCCGCGACGGCTCCGTCGAGGGCCGCAAGTGGATGCACAAGGACGCGCGCTGAGCCGCGTGCGTTTGTTCCATTCGTCCGATCGAAGCGGCCGCGCTCAGTGCGCGGCAGCGTTCGGATCGATCGCGGGGCGCGTCGGCGTGTTGCCGTTGCCGTCCGCATCGCCGTGCCGCCGCACCGACCCGTACACGCCCGCGAGCAGCAGCACGAGCGCCGCGATTTCGAGCACGCGCGGCATGCGCTGATCGAAGATGAACGCATAGAGCATCGCGAACACCGTCTCGAACACGATCAACTGGCCCGACAGCGTGAGCGGCAGCCGCTTCGATGCCGCGTTCCAGAGCCCGTTGCCGAGCCAGGACGCGCCGATCGCGAGGCCGAGGTTCAGCAGCCAGAACAGGTGCCAGCGCGACGCGGGCAGCGCGGCCTGCACGGTGCCGGCCGGCAGCGCGACGATCACGGCCCAGCCGAGTGCGCCGATCGCACCGGTCACGACGCCCCACAGCACGGACCATTCGTTGCCGTCGAAACGATGATGGCGTTGCAGATAGCGCGTGTTGGCGACCGCATACCAGGTCCAGCTCGCGAGCGCGCCGGCCGCGCAAGCGATGCCGGCGAGCTTTTGCGCGAGCGTCGTCGCGTGCGCGGCTTCCGACGTGAACAGATCGACGTTGATGCAGGCGATGCCGGCGACGACGAGCGCGAGCGGTGCGGCAAGCCGCCGCAGTGGCACCGCGCCGCGGTCGCCGAGCCCCGCGAGCGTGACGGTGACGGGCAGCACGCCGACGATCAGCGAGCTCGGCGCGATGCCGATCGAATGCACGGCGGCGGACAGCAGCATGTAGTACGCGACGTTGCCGACGAGCGCGAGCTTCGCGAGCGCGATCAGGTCGCCGCGCGTGAGCCGTGCGAGCAGCGAGCGCGCGGCCGGCAACGCGGCGGCCACCGACACGAGCCCGTACATCGCGTAGCGGCCGACACTCAGCAGCAGCGGCGAGAAGTCGGTCAGCAAACGCGGAACGAGAAAGACCATGCCCCACATGGCGCCTGCGAGGACGCCGTACACCACACCGCGCTGCATTCACTGCTCCGGACGAATCACTGACGAGCGCGCATGGTAGCCGTGCCCGCTCGGTGCGTCTTGTCCATTCCTGCACTCGCGGCGCGGTGCGCGATGCGCGTCAGTCGTCGGTGGATTCGTGTTGCGCGTCGTCCGACGGCGCCGTTCGCGCCGGGCGGCGTACGACGCGCAGCTTGCCGCTGTTGCCGCCGCCGCAGAAAAAGCGCTCGCCGCTGTCCGATTCGAGCCCCGATACGCCGACGCCGTCGGGCAGGTCGAGTTGCTCGAGCACGCGGCCCGACTCGGGATCGATGCGTCGCAGCTCGCTGCGGTCGGCTTCCCAGGTACCGTGCCACAGCTCGCCGTCGACCCAGGTGACGCCGGTCACGAAGCGGTTCGATTCGATCGTGCGCAGCACGGCGCCCGATTGCGGATCGACCTGATGAATCTTGCGTTCGCGGTACTGGCCGACCCACAGCGTGCCTTCGGCCCACGCGAGCCCCGAATCGCCGCCGCCGCCCGGCGCGGGCAGCGTCGCGAGCACGCGGCCCGATTCGGGGTCGATCTTCTCGATGCGGTCTTCGACGATCTGGAACAGATGGCGGCCGTCGAACGCGGTGCCCGCATGCGCGGCGACGTCGATCGTGCGAACCGTCGTGCCGCGCTCCGGATCGAGCGCGTTCAGCTTGTCGCCGGACGCGAACCAGATCCGCTGTCCGTCGAACGTGACGCCGTGCACGCCGTCGACGCCCGGAAACGGGCCGTATTCGCGAAGAATGTCTGCTTTCGATCGTGTCATCGTGATCACCTTGTCGTTCGGTCGGCCGGTCGCCGGGGCGGTTCGTCATGCAGGTCGATCCTAGTCGCCTGCGACCGGCATCGGGAGTAACAACGTCGTCGCGAATCCCGGCAGCGGCGGCGTGGTCCAGCGGCGCGCGCGGCCGCGCCCGAACGCGTGTGCCTTGCCCGCTTCGGCGAGTGCGTCGAGCGCGCGCTGCACGGTGCGCTGGCTCGCGCCGAGCGCGAGCGCGAGGGCGGAGCTCGACCATGCTTCGCCGTCGGCGAGCAGCGCGAGCACGTCGGCATGGCGGTCGTCGACCGGGCGCGCGAGGACCACGACGTCGCGCGGGCCGAGCGGTTCGAGCGCGAATCCGCGCGGCGTCGCGGTGACGTTCGCGAGCGGGCGCAGCAGCCCGCGCAGGCGGCCGATTTCGACGCGCAGCCGCGCGCGATGCGTATCGTCCGGATGCCGTGTGCGAAACGCGGCGGCGATCAGCGCGTCGCGCGGCACGTCGGCCGGCCACGCTTCGCCGAGCGCACGCGCGAGCACGAACAGCACCGGGCGGCGCGCGAGCGGCACTGTCGTGCGCGGATCGCGCACCGTGTATCGGCACGCGTCGACGACGAGCGCGTTGAACGCGAACAGCGCCTCGACGTCGTCGAGCCGCACGGCGCGCGACGTGTGCTGCGCGACGAGCCGCGCGGCGGGCGCGGCCAGCATTCGGCCGGCGGCGTCGATCTCGGCGGTCAGTGCGGCGATGCCGGCAGCGAGCGCGGCCTCGCGTGCGCGTGCGAGCGCCGCGCGTGCCGCGTGCGCGCGTACGCGACGCATTGCGATGCCGGCCGCGATCAGTTCGTGCGCCGCGCGCGATGCGGCCGGCAGCGGCGTCGGGTCGAGCGTCGCGAGCCGGCGTTCGGCTTCGTCGACGCGGCCGATCAGCAGCAGGCGCCGCACGTCGACATGGTGCGCGAGTGCGGCATTGGCGCGATCGCCGTGCGCGTCGAGCGTCGCGCACGCGGCGTCGAGCGCGCGCGACGGCCATCCGAGATCGCGCGCCGCGAGCGCGATTTCCGCTTCCGCGACGACGCAACGCGCACGCGCGACGACTTCCCGCGCGCCGAACGCGCGGGCCGCCGCGCGCACCAGCGCACGCGCACGCTCGAAGTCGCCGAGCTGCGCGAGCGCGATCCCGCGCAAGGCGAGCGCCGGCGCATCGTCGCGCAGCGCGACGCGGTTCAGCGCGCCGAGCGCGTCACCGCCCGCGAGCGCGCGTGCGGCCGCGGTAATCAGCGAATCCATCGGAATCCCGACACACTTGTCACTCCCTCCGGCGATGCGACGGCTCCTAATCTAGCACCACGCACACGGCCGCCGGCCGTGCCCGATACCGATCGACCGGAGGAAGCTGCGATGACGACCCATCTCACCGGAACGCGCGACGAATGGCTGGCCGCGCGCCGTGCACTGCTCGACGCCGAAAAGGCGCTGACGCGGCAAAGCGACGAACTCGCGCGGCGGCGTGCGGCGCTGCCGTGGGTGCGCGTCGACAAGACGTACCGGTTCGATACCGAGGACGGCCAGGCAACGCTCGCGGACCTGTTTCGCGGCCGCTCGCAACTGCTCGTCTATCACTTCATGTTCGGCCCCGACTACAAGGCAGGCTGTCCGTCGTGCTCGGCGCTCGCCGACGGTTTCGACGGATTCGTCGTCCACCTCGCGCATCACGACGTGACGCTGACGGCCGTCTCGCGCGCGCCGCTCGAGAAGCTGCTCGACTATCGGCGGCGAATGGGATGGACGTTTCCGTGGGCATCGTCGGCGGACAGCGATTTCAACTTCGACTTCAACGTGTCGTTCACCGAGGCGCAGCAGCGCACGGGCGACGTCGACTACAACTATGCGCGCGGCACGCACGCGATGGACATGGATCCGCCGCCTGCGCCGGTCGCGCAGTTCGCGGCAACCTGCGGCACCGATGCGCGGACCTACGCGCGCGACCGGCCAGGGATGAGCGCGTTCGTGCGCGAGGACGATGCGATTTATCACACGTATTCGACGTACGCGCGCGGGCTCGACGCGCTGTGGGGCATGTACGCGTGGCTCGATCGTGCGCCGCTCGGACGCAACGAAACCGGCATCTGGTGGCGCCGGCACGACGAGTATGCGCAGCGCTGAGCGCGCGGCGGCGCCGATCGACGACGAGCCCGCGGTGAGCGCGCGCGCGACAGGCCGCGAGCGGCAAGCATTCGGCGCGGTGCTGGCTGCCGTATCGGCAGCGGCCGTGGCCGTGCTGCTGAACCGGCACGCGTCGATGGACGCGATGGGCGGCGGCATCGCGGCGGGCGGCTGGCTTGCGCCGGCCGCGTGGGGCCGCCCGTGCGGATGACGAGCGGACCGTGCGTTCGCCGCGTTCGCCGGAATGTGGGGCGCGATGATCGTCGCGATGATGCTGCCGGTGCTCGCGCCTGCGCTTTGGCATTACCGACAGCTGATCGGCGCGCACGTGCCGGGGCGTGCGCATCGGACGGTGCGCGTCGCAATCGCGGGTGTCGCGTATTTCTCGGTATGGATGGCGATCGGCGTGCTCGTCTGGATCGCGGGCGACGTGCTCGCAGCGGCGGCGCTGCGGTTGCCCGCGCTCGCGTATGCGCTGCCGTTCGCGAGCGGCGCGACGGTCTTCGCGGCGGGCGCGCTGCAGCTGACCGGCTGGAAGCGCCATCGGCTCGATGGTTGCCGCAACGAGCCGGCCGGCACGCCGGCACCGCGTGCCGACGCCACCGATGCATGGCGGCACGGCATGCGCGTCGCGCTGCACTGCGCCGCCTGCTGCGGCAATCTGATGACCGCGGCGCTGGCGGCCGGCGCGATGGACCTGCGCGTCATGGCGGTCGCGACTGCGGCGATCGCGGCCGAGCGGCTGCTGCCGCACGGGCATCGCGTGGCACGGATCGTCGGCGTGGCGATGCTCGTGTGCGGGAGCGCGATGCTGGCGAGCGCGGCTGGCGCGACATAAAGGGGGAGGGGCGTCGCCACGCCTGCGGACGCGACTCGACCGGCGCGCGGCCAGCACGCCGGTCGGTCGATGCGGCCCCGGCCGTCCGATTGCGCGAACGGGGCGATGCGGGGCCGAAACGAAAGGCGATCGAAAACGAAGCGAACGGCGATTCGAACGATTCGGCCCCGGAACGGCGGAAAACGGCTAAGCCGTTGTTCGTGTTGTGAAAATTCGCCGCGCTTCGCGTATAATTCGCTTTTGCGCCCATAGGATTTGCCATGCGTCTGATCCAAAAAGCACTCACGTTCGATGACGTGCTCCTCGTCCCGGCCTTCTCCGACGTTCTGCCGCGCGACACCAGCCTCAAGACCAAGCTGACCCGCAACATCTCCCTGAACATGCCGCTCGTGTCCGCCGCGATGGACACGGTCACCGAAGGTCGCCTCGCGATCGCGATGGCGCAGCAGGGTGGTGTCGGCATCATTCACAAGAACCTCACGCCGGCCGAGCAGGCGCGCGAGGTCGCGAAGGTCAAGCGCTTCGAGTCGGGTGTGGTCCGCGATCCGATCACGGTGCCGCCGCAAATGAAGGTGCGCGACGTGATCGCGCTGTCGCGCCAGCATGGCATCTCGGGCTTCCCGGTCGTCGAAGGTCCGCAACTCGTCGGCATCGTCACGAACCGCGACCTGCGCTTCGAAACGCGCCTCGACGAACCGGTCAAGTCGATCATGACGCCGCGCGAGCGTCTCGTCACCGTCAAGGAAGGCACGCCGCTCGCCGAAGCGAAGGCGCTGATGCACAGCCACCGCCTCGAGCGCGTGCTGGTCGTCAACGACGCGTTCGAGCTGCGCGGCCTGATGACCGTCAAGGACATCACGAAGCAGACCGAGCACCCCGATGCGTGCAAGGACGAGCACGGCAAGCTGCGCGCAGGCGCGGCGGTCGGCGTCGGTCCGGACAACGAAGAGCGCGTCGAGCTGCTCGTGCAGGCGGGCGTCGACGTGATCGTCGTCGATACCGCGCACGGCCACAGCAAGGGCGTGCTCGAGCGCGTGCGCTGGGTCAAGCAGAAGTTCCCGCACGTCGAGGTGATCGGCGGCAACATCGCGACGGCCGCTGCCGCGAAGGCGCTCGTCGAGTACGGCGCGGACGCGGTCAAGGTCGGCATCGGCCCCGGCTCGATCTGCACGACGCGCATCGTCGCGGGTGTCGGCGTGCCGCAGATCAGCGCGATCGCGAACGTCTCGGAAGCGCTGAAGGGCACCGGCGTGCCGTGCATCGCCGACGGCGGCGTGCGTTTCTCGGGCGACGTCGCGAAGGCGCTGGCCGCCGGCGCGAACGCCGTGATGATGGGTAGCATGTTCGCCGGCACCGAAGAAGCGCCGGGCGACGTGTTCCTGTATCAGGGCCGCCAGTACAAGTCGTACCGCGGCATGGGCTCGGTCGGTGCGATGAAGGACGGTGCGGCCGACCGCTACTTCCAGGACAACTCGGCGAACATCGACAAGCTCGTGCCGGAAGGCATCGAAGGCCGCGTCGCCTACAAGGGCTCGGTCAACGCGATCCTGTTCCAGCTGGTCGGTGGCGTGCGCGCGAGCATGGGCTACTGCGGCTGCCGCACGATCGAGGAGTTGCACGAGAAGGCCGAATTCGTGCAGATCACCGCGGCGGGCATGCGCGAGTCGCACGTGCACGACGTGCAGATCACCAAGGAAGCGCCGAACTATCACGTGGACTGATCGCCGATGAAACCGCTGCTGCGAGCCGTGCTGGTCGTCGATGCCGTGCTGCTGCTGGCGTTCGGGCTGCTGTTCGTGCTGACGCCGTGGCATGCGCTGTTCAACGCGCTGCAACTGGCGAACGTCGAACCGGCGATGCTCGGCCAGGCCTTCGGCATTGCGCTGCTCGGCCTCGCGTGGCTCGCGTTTCATGCCGCGGTCAACGGCGATCTGACGGCGCCCGTCGCCCGCGCGATCGGCCATGTGAACTGGCTGACCGGCGTGCTGACGGTCGTCTGGTCGAGCGGCACCGGCAGCGGCCCCGCGCTGGCGGCGGCCGGCAGGGTGCTGTCGGCGATCGCCGGCGTCGTGCTGATCGTGCTCGGCCTCGGCGGTGTGCGACTCGCGTCGGCCGTGCGGCGGCGCGAGCGCGCGCAGGCGCTCGACGCGCGTGCGCCGCAGCGCACGTCGGAGCCCGTCGTCGAGCGCGCGCCGCAGCGGGTCGAGCCCGTCGTCGTCCGGCCGTCCGCGCCGGTGCCGCCGTCGTCGGCCGTTCCGCCCGTCGCGCCGTCGAGGCCCGGCTCGTCGTCCGGCACCGTCGCGTTCGACGAGCGCCCGCCGACGCAGGATTGACCGGCGATGCGTCGCGCGTGCCGTCCGCCGCCCGACGTCGCCGTCCATGCTATTGACGCAGCGCAGGTTCGATCGAACGCGCTGCTTTTCTTATTCTCATCATCCCGTCCGCAGCCATGCACGACAAAATCCTGATTCTCGACTTCGGTTCGCAAGTCACCCAACTGATCGCGCGCCGCGTGCGCGAAGCGCACGTCTACTGCGAAATCCATCCGAACGACGTGTCCGACGAATTCGTCCGCGAATTCGCGCCGAAGGCGGTGATCCTGTCGGGCAGTCACGCGAGCACGTACGAAGACCATCAGCTGCGCGCGCCGCAGGCCGTGTGGGATCTCGGCGTGCCGGTGCTCGGCATCTGCTACGGGATGCAGACGATGGCCGTGCAGCTCGGCGGCAAGGTCGAGTGGAGCGACCATCGCGAATTCGGCTACGCGGAAGTGCGTGCGCACGGCCATACGCGCCTGCTCGACGGCATCGAGGATTTCACGACGGCCGAAGGCCACGGCATGCTGAAGGTCTGGATGAGCCACGGCGACAAGGTCGCCGAGCTGCCGCCGGGCTTCAAGCTGATGGCCTCGACGCCGAGCTGCCCGATCGCCGGGATGGCCGACGAGGCGCGCGGCTACTACGCGGTGCAGTTCCATCCGGAAGTCACGCATACGGTGAAGGGCCGCCAGATGCTCGAGCGCTTCGTGCTGCAGATCGCCGGCGCGAAGCCCGACTGGATCATGCGCGACCACATCGAGGAAGCGGTCGCGAAGATCCGCGAGCAGGTCGGTGACGAGGAAGTGATTCTCGGCCTGTCGGGCGGCGTCGATTCGAGCGTGGCGGCCGCGCTGATCCATCGCGCGATCGGCGATCAGCTGACCTGCGTGTTCGTCGACCACGGCCTGCTGCGTCTGAACGAAGGCAAGATGGTGCTCGACATGTTCGAAGGCCGTCTGCATGCGAAGGTTGTGCACATCGACGCGTCGGAGCAGTTCCTCGGCCACCTGGCCGGCGTGACCGATCCGGAAGCGAAGCGCAAGATCATCGGCCGCGAGTTCGTCGAGGTGTTCCAGGCCGAGGCGAAGAAGCTGTCAAACGCGAAGTGGCTCGCGCAGGGCACGATCTATCCGGACGTGATCGAGTCGGGCGGCGCGAAGACGAAGAAGGCGACGACGATCAAGAGCCACCACAACGTCGGCGGCTTGCCGGAGACGCTCGGCCTGAAGCTGCTCGAGCCGCTGCGCGACCTGTTCAAGGACGAAGTGCGCGAGCTCGGCGTCGCGCTCGGGCTGCCGCCGGAGATGGTGTATCGCCATCCGTTCCCGGGCCCGGGCCTCGGCGTGCGGATTCTCGGCGAGGTGAAGCGCGAGTACGCGGACCTGCTGCGCCGCGCGGACGCGATCTTCATCGAGGAGCTGCGCAACACGGTTGCGACCGCGCAGGATGCGGCGGCCGGCCTGTGCGGCGAAGCGGACGTCGGCAAGAGCTGGTACGACCTGACGAGCCAGGCGTTCGCGGTGTTCCTGCCGGTGAAGTCGGTCGGCGTGATGGGCGACGGGCGTACGTACGACTACGTGACGGCGCTGCGCGCCGTGCAGACGACGGACTTCATGACGGCGCACTGGGCGCATCTGCCGTATTCGCTGCTCGGGCGTGTGTCGAACCGGATCATCAACGAAGTGCGCGGGATCAATCGCGCGGTGTACGACATTTCGGGGAAGCCGCCGGCGACGATCGAGTGGGAGTGAAGTCACGCCCGCTCGAGGACTCTCGCAAAACGCTCGCGACGTGCTGATTCAATGAAAGGCACGTCACGGCTGCTATCGACAACAATCAGCCGCTATCGCCGGCCGGCAGAACAGGCCGGCGATAGCGCTGTCGAAGAACCGAAAGCCGGATCGTCAAGATCGTCCGGTTCACTATCCCCTCAAATCCGTCTTCGACGGTACAGGTCTCCTCTGAGAACCTGTCTCGCGCAATCTCAAGCCCGAGCCCGCGATTGCCCCGGCTTAAGAGGCCAGCGGAACACGCAACGGTCTCACCGACCATTACCTTCCACGTTCGCGATGGCTCCTCCGTTCACCGGCGGCGAGCGGTGTGCCACCAACCCGATCTGCGATGCGATCTTCTCTAGATCGGCCCGCGTCGCCGGGTTGTAGACACACATGCTGAGATCGGTCCGGCCGTCGACCGAGAACGTCGAGTATTCAAACGCAAGCGGCCCGAGCACCGGATGGCGAATGCGCTTGACACGCTCGCCGTGGATTTCGCGGACATCGTTGTCACGCCACATCGCCCTGAATTCGGGACTAAGCCGCGACAGCTCGTCGACGAGCGGTTCCACCTCCGTCGCCGCGCCCGCACGCGCCGCGTCCACGCGGAATGCACCGATGACGTGGCGCGCGACACTCTCCCAGTCATACTGCACGGCGCGCGCACGCGGGTCGAGGAAGATCGTGCGCAGTACATTGCGCTGATGCGGCGGCAGCGATCCATAGTCGCCCAGCATGACAGTCGCCGCCCGATTCCAGGCAAGGACGTTCCAGGTCGCCGTCCGAATCAGGGCGGGGCTCGGATCCAGCGCGTCGAGGACGCGCTGCAGACGCGGCGTGACGCCGTCCGTCTCGCGATAGCGCGCCACCGGAGGCCGCCCAAGCCCGAGCAGGAAAAGATGCTCGCGCTCGACGTCCGTCAGCATCAGGGCCTGCGAAATGCGGTCGAGCACGTCGGCCGACGGCGCGCCGCCGCGACCCTGTTCCAGCCAGGTGTACCAGGTGGGACTGATATTCGCGCGCTGCGCCACTTCCTCGCGGCGCAGCCCCGGCGTGCGCCGGCGCCCCGCGGGAAAGCCGAGCGCGACGGGATCGAGCTTCATGCGCCGGTCCCGTAGATACGTCCCGAGCAGGTTTTCGTTCGCCTGTTCCACGTCGATCCTGTTAATCAATTTAATATGATAACGTCACTACTTTACCAGGATAGTCTCTGCGCCTAGATTTGTCTCCCAAGCAAACCTGGAGAGCAAATCATGCGTGTTTTCGTTACCGGCGCCACCGGATTTGTTGGCCTTCCCACCGTCAAGGAACTGATCGCCGCCGGACATCGCGTCCTCGGTCTGGCGCGTTCGGAGGAGGGGGAGAAATCGCTGGCCGCCATTGGCGCGGACGTCCATCGCGGTTCGCTCGAAGATACCGAGAGCCTGCGGGCGGGCGCAGCGGCGGCCGACGCCGTCCTTCATCTCGGCTTCGTTCACGACTGGTCGAACTTTGCACAGTCCTGCGAGATCGATCGCCGCGCCATCGAAGCGCTGGGTTCGGTCCTCGCGGGTTCGGACAGGCTTCTGATCGTGACGGCAGGCACGGCGGGATTGGCCGCCCCGGGCCGGCTCGCGACCGAGGACGACGATGTACCGCCTGATTTCCCGTTTCCGCGCGTGTCGGAGCAGACGGCGCGCGCGCTGAAGGGTGTGCGCGCCGCGGTCGTGAGGCTTCCGCAGGTCCACGACACGGTGCGGCAAGGGCTTCTGACCTACGCCGTCGCCGTCGCGCGGGAGAAGGGGGTGTCCGCGTACGTCGGCGAAGGACGCAACCGATGGGCAGCGGCGCACATCTCGGATGTCGCGCGTCTTTACCGGCTGGCGCTGGAAAAGAACGAGGCCGGCGCGAAATATCATGCCGTGGCGGAAGAAGGCATACCGATGCGGGATATTGCGGAAGCGATCGGTCGTGCGCTGAAAGTGCCTGTCGCGTCCCTGTCCGCGGAAGAGGCGCCTGCGCATTTCGGTTGGCTGGCGGCATTCGCGGGCCACGATCTCGTGGCCTCGAGCGAAAAGACGCGCAAGGTGCTCGGCTGGAATCCGACGGGGCCTGGGTTGATCGCCGATCTCGAGCGAATTGAGGCGTCCTGACTAGCGTAGGCGTGCGATCGACGCGCAATTGGACGCACATCGTCTCGCAGCAAAAGCAGCACCGGGCGCCGCAGCGCGATGCCGATGGCGCGCGATTTGCCGATGATCGATTGGCGATAAACCCCCGACCATAAGTCCGCATCGCTTACCGATCGTACGTTTCGACGACACCGATGCCCGGCCGCTCAACCGGCCGGGCATCGCTTTTTCCGCCGCAAGCGGCGCGTCGTTCGATTGACGATAATGGACGCTTGTCCATCGGCATATCGCTAATCGCGCCGTGACCCAACTGACTCTGCCGGGCATCGAAGCGCCGCGGCTGCATCATCGGCTGTTTTTTGCGGTGCAGCCCGATTCCGACACCGCTGCGCGGATTGCCGATGCGGCGCGCCGTCTGTGGCCGGACGCCGCTGGCACCGGGCACTGGGTCGATACGGCGCGCCTGCATGTGACGCTGCATTCGCTCGGCGAGTTCATGCACGTACCGCCGGACGTGATTGCCCGTGCCCGCGAGGCGGCACAGCGCGTCCGCGCGCGGCCGTTCGACGTGTCGTTCGACCGCATCGTCAGCTTCAGCGGCCGCACCGACGGTCGGCCCTGGGTGCTGACCGTGTCCGACGTTTCGCATGAGCTGGTCGACCTGCAGCGGCAACTCGTCGAAGCACTGAAAAGGACGGGCCTTCGACCGCCGCGCACGAGCTTTACGCCGCATGTCACGCTGCGCTACGACCGCAGCCGGCGCGCGCCGCACACGATCGAGCCGATCGCGTGGACGGTCGGCGAGTTCGTGTTGATCGACAGTTGGCTCGGCAAGACGCACCATGACGTGATCGGTCGCTGGCCGCTCGATCGAACAACGCCGATCTGACGGCATCACGCAAACGGTCCCGATACCGGTTCAGCGGCGAGGCCGTTCGGCGAGCGCCGATGCCCGCTCGACGGCCCGCCGCGCGACATCGACGACGCCCGCACTCATCGGCAGATCGTTTCGACGCTCCAGTTCATCCAACGCGAACCAGCGCGCATCGAGCGCATCGTCGCCGGCCGACGGTGCGCCGCGCAGCCATCGGCACAGCACCGCGACCATCACGAAGTGCTGGCGCAGCGTGCCGTCGTCGTCGCGACCGAATGCGTCCAGTGCAGTGAAGACGTCGACTGCCTCGACTTCCACCGCCGCTTCTTCCGCCAGTTCGCGCACCACGGCATCGGCGATCGGCTCGCCCGCTTCGATCTTGCCGCCGGGAAAGCCCCAGCGGCCCGCGTCGGGCGGATTCGCGCGACGTACGAGCAGCACGTCGCGGCCGCGGAGAACGACGCCGATCACGGCGGGAACGACGCGCACGTTGTTCGTGGCGTCGGCGGCGGAAGAGGACGATGTCGGCATGATCTGAACCCGATACGAACGCGCAAACGGCCTTCGTGCATTCATCGCGCGCTATAAACGATCGCATGCGGGGCGCGGCGACCGCCACGGGCTCGCGTGTCCGTGTGCCGCGCGCGATGAATGGCCAAGGCCTGCACTCGCCAGTATCGCAGCGTTCGCGCCCGCATGTCGCCGCACGGCGGTGCGATATGCATCGACACATCCGCGCAGCGAAAGGGTCAGACGTCCGCGCACGACGCATCGATCGGCGCGTTCTCCCCGTCATCCCGCAGTTCAGCCAGATACGTCCACGGATAAATGCCGCGCGCATGCCCGTCGCCGAACGCGACGCAGATGCCGTAGCCGACCGGCTCCACGCCGGCCAGCGTCAGATCGGCCGGCGCGACGACGACCATGCCGCGACGGCGCAGCGCGCGGCACGCGGCGCACGGACAGGCACGGCGCAGCCGCGCATAGTCGATGCGCTGCGTGCCGCCGTCGGCCCAGCGCAACGTCAGCGCGCGCGTCGCATGATCGAGCACGAGTTCGGTCGGCGCGGTCATTGCGCGTCCTCGATCTGCCGGATCGCAATGCGCACGGCCTTGCGCACTTCCGGATCGCGATCGTCGAGCGCCGCATGCAGCGCGGGCAGCGACGCCGAATCGCGCAGTTCGCCCAAGGCGAGCGCGGCTTCCTTGCGCAGATTGCTGATCGAGTGCGCGAGCAGCGCCGCGACGGCCGGTGCCGCAGCGGCGTCGCGCAACTGCCCGAGCGCGCGTGCGGCACGCAGGCGCACCTGCCAGTAATCGTCGTCGAGCGCGGCGACGAGCGGCGCGCGCGCGGCTGCGATCCGCAGCTTGCCGAGCGTCGCGGCCGCTTCCTCGCGTACTTGCCATTCGCGGTCGCGCAGCGCGGCAAGCAGCGCGTCGGCAACGGCGGCGTCGCCGGATGCCGCGAAACCGAGCGCGCCGACCGCGAGCCGCCGCACGGCGGCATCGGCATCGGCGGTCGAGATACGCGCGAGCGGCGCGAGTGCGCGCGCATCCTTGAGCCAGCCCAGCACCGCGACGGCCTCGGCGCGCACGGCCGCGGTGCCGTCCTCGAGCGCGCGCAGCGCGGGCGCATACGCGTCGGGATCGCGCAATTCGCGCAGCCCGCGCAGGACGGCCGCGCGCACGGACGGCTCGGGCCGATCGGCCCAGCGGCACAGCACGGCGCCGGACGCGCGTTCCTTCAGTTCGGACAGGCTCTGCGCCGCACTCGCGCGCACGTCGTCGTCGCGATCGAGCAGCGCCGCGCACAGTGCGTCGACGACGTCGGCCCGTTCCCACGCGCCGAGCACGCGCGCGGCTTCGCAGCGCACGTCGGCGGACGGATCGTCGCGCAGCACGGCGACGAACGCGGGCACGAGCGCCGCATCTTCGAGATCGGCGAGTTCGAACAGTGCGACGCGACGCACCGATGCGTCGGAGGCGGCGAGCCGCGCGAGTAGCGCGGCGTGGTCGCCATCATCGGCGTCGTAGGCGTCGGACGGCGGAAAGGCAGAAGCGGAGGAGGTCATGGATGAAAACCGGATCGGTGAAGGGGCGGGCGCCGCGCAATCATCTCGCGTCTCGCAGCAAGGCGAGGCAGCGGCGCTTGATGTCGACGAAGGTGGGTTCGGTCGTGCTGTCGTCGGTGCGCGGTCGCGCGAGCGGCACGCGAATGTCGGCGACGATGCGTGCGGGCCGCGGCGACAGCATCACGATGCGATCGCCGAGAAACAGCGCTTCCTCGATGTCGTGCGTGACGAACAGCACGGTCGTGCCGATGCGCGACCAGATGTCGAGCAGCAGCGTCTGCATCATCCGGCGCGTCTGCGCGTCGAGCGCGCCGAACGGTTCGTCCATCAGCAAAATGCGCGGCCGGTTGATCAGCACGCGCGCGATTTCGACGCGCTGCTGCATGCCGCCGGACAGTTGCGCCGGATAGTGCGCACCGAACGCGCCGAGTCCGACGAGTTCGAGCAGTTCGGCGGCCTCGCGGCGGCGCTCGCGTGCGGGTACGCCTTTCATCTTCAGGCCGAACGCGACGTTGTCGATCACGCGCTTCCATGGAAACAGCGTGTGCTGCTGAAACACGAGCCCGCGATCGGGATGCGGGCGATCGACGCGTTCGCCGTCGACGACGATCTCGCCGCGCGTCGCCGCGACGTGTCCGGCGAGTGCGCCGAGCAGCGTCGATTTCCCGCAGCCGGACGGTCCGAGCACGCAGACGAATTCGCCGGGCGCGACGTCGAGCTCGAGCGAATCGAGCGCCGCGAAACGCGCGTGCGGCGGACCGAGTTCGATCGTCAGTGCGCGCACGCCGACGCGGCCGGGCGCGGCCGATGCCGATGCGGCGGCGCTCATCGCCGGCCTCCGCGCGGTGCATACCACGGCGTGAGCGCGCTGCCGATCCGCTTGACGAGCAGGCTGCTGCCCATGCCGAGCAGTCCGATCAACGCCATGCCGACGACGATGTCGGGATAGTTCTGCAGCGTGTACGACGCCCAGGTGAAATAGCCGATGCCGTACTGGCCGGCGATCATCTCGGCCGTGACGAGGCAGAACCACGCGGTGCCCATGCCGATCGACAGCCCCGTGAAGATCGCCGGTGCCGCGCCGGGCAGGATCACTTCCGCGTAGAGCGCGAAGCCGCGCGTGCCGAGGCTGCGCGCAGTCGCGACGAGGCGAGGGTCGACGGCTTCCGCGCCGTGCACGGTGTTCAGCAGGATCGGGAACAGCGCGCCGACGAACGTGATGAACATCATGCTGAGCTCGGACGACGGAAACATCAGGATCGCGAGCGGAATCCACGCGACGGCCGGAATCGGCCGCAGCACCTCGAGCGGCGGCAGCAGTACGTCTTCGAGCGCGCGATAGCGGCCGATCGCGAGGCCGAGCCCGACACCCGTCACCGCCGCCGCGGCGAAGCCGGCGAGCACGCGCGCAACGCTTGCAAACAGGTGCATCGGCAGCTTCGGCGAATGCAGTAGCGCCCACAGCGCGGGGCCGACATCGGCCGGGGCGGGGACGTTCGCGAACGTGACGACGCCGAGCGACAGCCGCCAATGAACGGCGGCCTGCCACAGCGCGATGCACGCGACGAGCGACGCGAGCCGCGCGGCACGACGGCGCAGCAGCGGCGGCGCACCGCGTGCGGCGGCATGGGCGGCGCGCACGTCGCCGGCGCGGGACGGTTCGGAGAGACGGCGTTTGGCAAGCTCGAAGGTCGCGGCCATGCGGATATCCGTATCGATGAGGGGAGAGGCGCGCCGTTCAGCGCGCGGCGAGCGCCGCGGCGGAGCCGGTCCGCGCGGCCGCATAGTCGACGACCGAACCGGACACGCGCTGCGCGTAGGCGTCGGCGCCCGACTTCAGCAGGAACGCGGTGAGCGTGCCGTGCGCGTCCTTCACGTACCAGGCCTGGTCGGCGAACAGCTTGAGCCCGCTTGCATGGTCGTGCACGAAGACCGCACGCACCTTCGCGGACGGGCCGAGCTTCGCGAGCGCCGCAAACGCCGACGCCGGATTCGCGTAATGACGCACGGCTTCGTCGCCGGCCGGCCAGACTTGCGCGACGTCGTTGAAATCGCGGATCGGCTTGCCGGTCGACGCATCGTTCGCGACGAGCGGCTGCCGGCCGTAGTGCTTCAGCGCCGCGTCGTAGTCGAGCCCTGACGCTGCGAACGCCGCGCGGATGTAGCGGTCGTCGATGAACGTCGCGGGATCGGGCGCGGTGTCGGTCTTCTTCAGCAGTTTCAGCGTGTCGATCGCGGTCGCGACGGCCTGCCGGTATTCGGGCTTCCACGTGAGGTCGCGCGTCTGGATGCCGAGCGGACCGTGATACAGATAGTCGACCGGCGCCTCGATCCCGGTGACTTTCTCGATCAGCAGGCTGTACTTCTCCGGGTTCTGCGCGAGCAGCCGGTTCGCTTCGATCGCCGCGCGCAGATACGCGACGACGATTTCCGGATAGCGCTGCGCATACGCGGCATCGACGAGCGCGCCGTGGAAGGTCGGTGCGTGGGTCTGCGCGCCGTCGAAGATCTTGCGTGCGATGCCGCGATACGGGAACAGGTCGGCGAACGGCACGAAATCGGCGTGCGCGTCGATCTTGCCGGCCTTCAGCGCGCTGCCGGCCACTTCGGGCGCCTGCGTGACGATGTTCACGTCGGTGTCCGGGTTCCAGCCCTGCGCACGGACCGCGCGCAGCAGCATGCCGTGCGCCGTCGATGCGAACGGCACCGAGATCGTCTTGCCCTTGAGGTCAGCGAACGTGCGCACCGGCGAATTCGTCGGCACGACGATGCCGTTGCCGCTGCCGTCGATGCTGCCGTCGAGCACCGCGATGAACGCGCTTGCGCGGCCGGCCTTGCGGAACGCGGCGCCGTTCAGCGCGCCGGGGAAGTCGGCCATCGCGCCGAAGTCGAGCTTGCCGGCGACCATCTCGTTGGTGAGCGGCGCGCCGGACGTGAAGTCCTTCCACTGCACGTCGTATGTGACGTCGCGATACTTGCCGGTGTGCGGCAGATACTTGTCGAGCAGGTGCAGTTCGCGGATCAGCAGGCCGCCGGTCGCGCAATTGATCGTCGTGTCCTGCGTGCCGATCGCGACGCGGATCGTTTCGGCGTGCGCGGCGCCTGCGGCCGCGAGCGCGAGCGACGCGGCCAGCAGGCGCAGCGTCCGTAGCGTGGTGTTCATCTGTCGTCAGTCCGGTAGAGGGGAATCGATGGGCAACCGATGCGCGCTCAGCGCAGCAGATACGGGATGTCGACCTTCACGGCGCCGGTCGGGCAGTCGCGTTCGCACGGCATGCAGTACCAGCACTCGTCGAACTGCATGTATGCCTTGCCTTTGCTGACGTCGATCGCCAGCAGATCGAGCGGACAGACGTCGACGCAGACGGTGCAGCCCTTGTCGGCGATGCAGCGTTCCTCGTCGATCGTGACCGGCGCGCTGCTGCGCAGGAAGATCTCGTGCGGGGTATGGGACACGGGCGGGCTCCTCAGAGGGCGGCCGCGACGGCGGCCGGTTCGCGGATGCGCAATTGCGCGTAGGCGGTGCGCTCGTCGTCGGCGAGCGGCACGATGTACGGTTCGACGGGCCGCTTCTCACTGCGCATCGTGCCGTCAGCGTGCTTGCGCAGCCACGTATGGCAGAACCATTCGGCATCGTTGCGATGCGGATAGTCGACGCGATGGTGATACAGCCCCCAGCGGCTCTCGGTGCGAAACAGCGACGCGCGCGCGGCCATTTCCGCGCAGTCGCGGATCGCACGCACTTCGGCGGCGCGCATCAGCTCGTGCGGATGCGTGGCCTTGATCGCTTCGATATCCTCAGCGATGTCGGCAAAACGCTGCAGCCCGATTTCCATCTTGCGTGTGACCTTCGGCGGCTGCAGATAGTCGTTCACCATCCGGCGCAGCTTGTATTCGACCTGCGCGGGCGCGAGGCCGTGCTCGCGCGCGAGCGGCGCGAACACACGCGCGCGTTCGGTCTCGACCTGCGCGGCATCGACGGGCGCGAGTTCGCGGCCCGCGACGTAGTCGGCCGCGTTCTGTCCGGCGAACCAGCCGTACGTGAATGCGCCGAGCATGTAGTTGTGCGGGACCGCCGCCATGTCGCCGGCCGCGTAGAGGCCCGGCACGGTCGTCTCGGCGCGCGCGTTGACGTACACGCCGGAGGCGCTGTGGCCGCTGCAGAAGCCGATCTCCGAGATGTGCATCTCGACCATCTGCTGCCGATAGTCGGTGCCGCGCCCCGCGTGGAAGCGTCCGCGGCTCGGCCGTTCGTTCGTATGCAGGATCTGCTCGATCGTCCGGATCGTTTCTTCGGCGAGATGGTCGAGCTTCAGGAACACGGGGCCGTTGCCGCTTTGCAGTTCCTGATAGAACTCCCACATCATCTGGCCGCTCCAGTAATCGCACTCGATGAAGCGTTCGCCCTTGCCGTTCGCGGTGAAGCCGCCGAGCGGGCCCGTCACGTATGCGCAGGCCGGACCGTTGTAGTCCTTGATCAGCGGATTGATCTGGAAGCATTCGAGATTCGCGAGCGCGGCGCCCGCGTGGTACGCCATCGCATAGCCGTCGCCTGCGTTCGTCGGGTTCTCGTAGGTGCCCATCAGATAGCCGGACGCAGGCAGCCCGAGCCGGCCGGCCGCACCGCAGCACAGAATCACGGCCTTTGCGCGGATCACGTGGAACTCGGCGGTGCGGCAGTCGAAGCCGAGCACGCCGCTCGCGTTGCCGTGCGCGTCGGTCAGCACGCGCGTCGCGACGATGCGGTTCGTGATCGCGATGCGCGCGCGCTTCAGCTGCCGATACAGCACCTTCTTGATGTCGTGACCTTCGGGCATCGGCAGCACGTACGACCCCATGTGGTGAACCTTCTTCACCGCATAGTCGCCGGTGCCGTCCTTCTCGAACTTCACGCCCCAGCGGTCGAGCTGCTCGATCGTCGCGAAGCTGTGCGTCGCATACGCATGGACCGCTTCCTGATCGACGATGCCGTCGTTCGCGATCGTGATCTCGCGCGTGTACTGTTCGGGCGTCGCGTGGCCCGGAATCACCGCGTTGTTCAGTCCGTCCATCCCCATCGAGATCGCGCCGCTGCGCTTCACGTTTGCCTTCTCGAGCAGCAGCACGCGCAGCGACGGGTCGCGTTCCTTCGCCTTGATCGCGGCCATCGGGCCGGCCGTGCCGCCGCCGACCACGACGATGTCGTATTCGAGTACATGGGTGTTCATCGCGGATTCCTTGCAGGTTTGCGCGCCTTGTGCCGCTGCCGGTCGATGCGCAGCCGGTACTGGAAGGCGTCGCCTCGGAAGTAGAGGTGTTCGTAATCGATCGGCGCGCCCGACGCGTCGTGCGTGAGCCGTTCGATGCGCAGCACGGGGCTGCCTTCTTCGACGCGCAGCGCATCGACGATTTCGTCGTCCGCGAGAATCGCGTCGATCGCCACGTCGGCATGGCCGAGCGGCACGCCGCAGTCGTTCTCGAGGATCAGGAAGATGTCGCGCGTCGCGAGATCGGCGCTCGCGATGCGCTTGCCGAGCGCTTCGGGCAGCCACGTGCGCTCGAGCGACACGGGTTCGCGGTTCAGCAGCCGCACGCGATGAATCTCGACGAGCGGCGCATGCTCGGGTACGTTCAGCTTCGCGGCGAGGTGACGGTCGGCCTTGACGATGCGCAGGCTGCGCAGCTGGTTCACGATCTCGTAGCCCATCGACGACATCGCTTCGGCGAAGCCCTGCAGCGACGTCACGTTCTGGAACGCCTTCGGTTTCGATACGAAGGTGCCCTTGCCGTGCAGCTTGAACAGCAGGCCTTCCTTCTGCAGATCGCCGAGCGCCTGGCGGACGGTGATGCGGCTCACGTCGAACATCGCGCAGAGTTCGTGTTCGGACGGCATCCGGCTGTGCGGCGCATAGGTGCCGTCGAGAATCCGCGCGCGCAGCGTGTCCTTGATCTGCACGTAGAGCGGGGCGGGCGACAGCGGTACGACGTTCGGAGCAGGCATCGGCTGACTTGTTATGACAAGAAGGCTCGAGTGTAGTCAGCGCGCTCGCCCGGCCCAACGAAGCATTTCTGCTTTTCACTTTCCGATTTCGGAAAAGCGGCGGGCGTTCCCGCCGTGCGGCGCGATGCGGTCGACGAAAAAAAACCGCAGCGGTGTCGCGGCGGATGTCGATTTCGCGTGGCGTCGTTCGTCGTGTTCAGGTCGCCGCGGTGCGCGGCCGCAGCGATCGACCGTTGCACCGCGCCGCTCGGCGCGGCTTTTGCTTTCGATCCGATACGACAAGGAGACGTGACATGCCGGAATCCCGATACCGCTGGGTGATCGTCGCCGCGGGTGCGCTGATGGGCTGCATCGCGGTCGGCGCGATGTTTTCGCTGCCCGTGTTTCTTCGTCCGATCGCGCGCGATACGGGCTGGTCGATGACCGGCATTTCCGCCGCGATGACGATCGGCTTTCTCGCGATGGCGTTCGCGAGCATCGCGTGGGGCAGCCTGTCCGACCGCATCGGCACGCGCGCGGTGGTCGTCGCGGGCGCGATCCTGCTGCCCGCGAGCCTCGCGCTCGCGAGCCGCGCGCCGTCGCTCGTCGCGTTTCAGGCGATCTTCGGGCTGGCGGCCGGCGGCGCGACGGCCGCGATGTTCGCGCCGATGATGGCGTGCGTGACGGGCTGGTTCGACACGCACCGTAGCCTCGCGGTGTCGCTGGTGTCGGCCGGCATGGGCATGGCGCCGATGACGATGTCGCCGCTTGCCGCCTGGCTCGTGTCGACGCACGACTGGCGCTCGTCGATGCTGACGATCGCGGCGGTTGCGGCCGCGACGATGATCCCCGCATCGCTGCTCGTGCGTCGCGCACCGGCACTGGCCGGTACGGACGGCGCGCAGGGTGCACCGGCCGCCGCGGGCGGCGCGGAAGCGCCGATGACGGTCGCGCACGCGCTGCGCTCGCCGCAGTTCGCACTGCTGCTGCTGACCAACTTCTTCTGCTGCGCGACGCATTCGGGGCCGATCTTTCATACGGTCAGCTATGCGATGACCTGCGGAATCCCGCTGATCGTCGCGGTGTCGATCTACAGCGTCGAAGGGCTCGCGGGGATGGGCGGCCGGATCGTGTTCGGCGTGCTCGGCGATCGCGTCGGCGCGAAGCGGATGCTGGTCGCCGGGCTGCTGGTCCAGGCGCTCGGCGCGCTGGCTTACGCGTTCGTGCGCACGCTCGACGGCTTTTACGCGGTCGCGACGCTGTTCGGCTTCGTCTATGCGGGCGTGATGCCGCTTTATGCGGTGCTCGCGCGCGAAAACTTTCCGCTGCGGATGATGGGCACCGTGATCGGCGGCAGCGCGATGGCCGGCAGCCTCGGGATGGCGGCAGGGCCGGTCGCCGGCGGGCTGATCGTCGATACGTTCGGCGGCTATGGCTGGCTTTATGTCGGCTCGTTCGCGATCGGCGTCGGCGCCTGTCTGATTGCGACGATGTTCCGTCCGTTTCCTGCCGCGCGGCCCGACGCGGTGACCGCGTGATCGCCCGCGCGGGCGGCATCGCGCGGCGGGCATGCCGGCGGCTGGCGTCGCGCGCGGCGGGCGCCACACGCCACACGCGTAGCGGCCGCACGCCTGCGCGGAACGCGCGCCGATCGGCCGGTATGCGCGGCGATTCCGGCCCTAAAAACCACAATATCGAGCATATGCTCGAAGGGGCCTGTCATACGGGCGTCACCCTGCTAGAATTCGGCTGCCGCATTGTTCCGATTGACTGATGAGACTGCTTGACGCTCTGGTCGAACAGCGTATTGCCGCCGCCGCCGCGCGGGGCGAGTTCGACGATTTGCCGGGTACCGGCGCGCCGCAGGCGCTCGACGACGACCTGCTCGTGCCCGAGGAGGTGCGGGTGGCCAACCGTATCCTGAAGAACGCGGGGTTCGTGCCGCCGGCCGTCGAACAGCTGCGCGCCTTGCGCAATCTGCAGGACGAACTGCAGGCGGTCAGCGACCGCACCGCGCGGTGCCGGCTGCAGGCGAAGATCCTCGCGCTCGACATGGCGCTCGAATCGCTGCGCGGCGGCCCGATGGTGATGCCGCGCGAATACTGCCGGCGCATCGCGGAACGTCTGTGCGAGCGCGGGCTCGACGAGGTGTCCGCCGAAGCGGGGCCGATGTGAGCTCCGACACGCTGCACGACGCAGCGGCCGATTCCCTTCCGACAGCAGCCGCGCCGGCCTCGGCGCGCGACGTGCATTTCATGCGCCTCGCGCTCGCCGCGGCCGAAGAGGCGCGCGCGGCCGGCGAAGTGCCGGTCGGGGCGGTGCTCGTGCGCGGCGACGAAGTGCTCGCGCGCGGCTTCAACCATCCGATCGGCGGCCACGATCCGTCCGCACACGCCGAAATGGCCGCGCTGCGCATGGCCGCGCAGCATCTGCAGAACTACCGCATGCCGGGCTGCGAACTGTACGTCACGCTCGAGCCGTGCCTGATGTGCGCGGGCGCGATCATGCATGCGCGCATCGCGCGCGTCGTATTCGGCGCCGCCGATCCGAAAACCGGCGTATGCGGCAGCGTGATGGATGCGTTCGCGAATCCGCAACTGAACCACCATACGGAAGTCGTCGGCGGCGTACTCGCGCACGAGTGCGGCGCCGCGCTGAAGTCGTTCTTCGCCGAACGCCGGCGTGCGCTGCGCGACGCGCGGCTCGCGCGCGACGCGGCCGGCGGCGAGTCGTAGCCGGCACGGCCCGCGCGGCTGCCTCCGTGAACCGGCGCCGGTTCGGTCCCTCTAAGCAGTTCCACGATCCCGACACCTTTCGCCATGTCCTTTCAGCCCGCCGCGTCCTACACCATCCGCCTGCTTGCACCGTCCGGCTATCCGCACGATCCGGACGCGATCAATCGCGCGCTCGAGCGGCTCAGCGTCGCGCAACAGCGCATCGAGAACATCGAGGCGACGCAGCGCCGTTTCCAGCGCTTCGGCGGCACCGACGGCGAGCGCGCCGGCGACCTGAACCGGCTGGCGGATCCGGCACGGCCGCTGCCCGACATCGCGCTCGCGGTGCGCGGCGGCTACGGCGCCGCACGAATCCTGCACGGCCTCGACTATCGCGGGCTCGAACGGCGGCTGCGCGATCAGCCGATCGCGCTCGTCGGCCACAGCGATTTCACCGCGATCCAGCTCGCGCTCTACGCGAAGGCGCGGATCAAAAGCTTCGGCGGCCCGATGCTGTCCGCGGACTTCGGCGCGGAAACGCCGAGCGATTTCACGATGCAGCACTTCTGGCAGACGCTGACGCAGCCCACCACGACGATCGTCGCCGACGCGCCGCAGGTGCAGCCCGTCAACGTGACGGGCACGCTGTGGGGCGGCAACCTCGCAATCCTCGCGTCGCTGGTCGGCACGCCGTACATGCCGGACATCGAAGGCGGGATCCTGTTCATCGAAGACGTCAACGAGCAGCCGTTCCGGATCGAACGGATGATCTACCAGCTGCATCTGTCGGGCGTGCTCGCGCGCCAGCAGGCGCTCGTGCTCGGCCAGTTCACGGGCGCGCGGCCGTTCGAGTACGACAACGGCTACGACATGCAGGCGATGATCGACCAGGTGCGCGCGGTGATCGGCATTCCGGTCGTCACGGGGCTGCAGTTCGGCCACGTGCCCGATCTGCTGACGCTGCCGTTCGGTGCGCGTGCGCAGCTCGTCGCGAACGCGCACGGGTTCCGGCTGACGCTGTCGGATTATCCACATCTCGGCTGAGCGGCGGCGCGGAGTGGACAAGGCGGGGCGTCCCGCCTTTTTCTTTGAGCAACTACGCAACTAACGGCCGTATTTTTCAGCGCCCGAAGCGGGAAGGTGAATAGCCCGTGCACCAATTTTGTCGACAAAATGGCGGGCAGGGTATACGACGAGAGCCGCCTAAAACGGGCTTGAACGCCTTGTCTCGCTTCGTTTTGATGCACGATGCACCGGTTTCGCGCGGCGCGATGCGCCTGAAGTGTGCGCAATCCCGGAAAAGAATTGTTGACAATCTTTATGTCCGTTCTACGATAAGGACCATCACACGATGCAGATCATGAACGAGCCCGATTCCACCCCGTCCGCGGCCGCCGGCCACGAAGCGATCGCCGAACGGATCCGCACCGCGATCCTCGAGCATCGGCTCGCGCCCGGCGCGAAGCTGACGGAGGCGCAGCTGTGCGAGGTGTTCGGCGTGAAGCGCGGGACGATCCGGCAGGCGCTCGCGCAGCTCGCGACCGACAAGCTCGTCGACCTCGAGCCGAACCGCGGCGCGTTCGTCGCGAGCCCGACACTGCAGGACGTGCACGAAGTGTTCGAGATGCGCCGCATCATCGAGCTGGCCGTCGTCGAGCGGATCGCCACAGGCCCGAGCGCGAAGCGGCTCAAGGGCATCGCGGCGCTGATCGACAAGGAGCGCAAGGCGTTCGAGCGGCACGACTTCGCCGCGTGGATCCGGCTGTCGGGCGAGTTTCATACGGCGCTCGCCGCACTGACCGGCAACGCGACGCTCGGCGAGTGCCTCGAAGGGCTCGTCGCGCGCTCGACGCTGATGTCCGCGCTGTACGAGTCGCATGGACGCAGCCCGTGCTCGTTCGACGATCACGGCGAGATTCTGGCGGCGCTCGAGACGGGCGACGCGAAGCGGGCGGCCGCGCTGATGGCGCAGCACCTGCAGCATGTCGAATTGAAGATGCTCGACCGGCCCGCGCAAGGCCAGGTCGATTTGCGCGAAGTGTTCGGCGGCGCCTGAACGGCGACCCGGGCTCGGCGACGCGCCACACCACAGAGCAATGCAGGTCCGCGGCTCGCGCCGCGGGCCGCGGGTCCGACTCCGGACGACGATCCGGGGCGTTATCGATGACGGTGGAGCGGCCATCCGGCCGCGTCAAGGAGAAGTCATGGCTCAGTTCAGTGTGGCGCACGACAGCGCCTATCCGGCGCAAGAAGGCGGCGAGGGCGGCGGCCCCGCATTGCCGGGCGGTTATAGCGAGCGTCTGTACAACGAAGATTTGGCACCCCTGAAGAATCAAACCTGGGGCTCGTACAACATCTTTGCGTTCTGGATGTCCGACGTGCACAGCGTCGGTGGCTACGTGTTCGCGGGCAGCCTGTTCGCGCTCGGGCTCACGAGCTGGCAGGTGCTGATCGCGCTGATCGTCGGCATCAGCCTCGTCAACGTGCTGTGCAACCTGATCGCGCGGCCGAGCCAGCAGATCGGCGTGCCGTATCCCGTCGCGTGCCGCGCGACGTTCGGTGTGCTCGGCGCGAACGTCCCGGCCGTGATTCGCGGGCTGATCGCGATCGCGTGGTACGGGATCCAGACGTATCTCGCGTCGAGCGCGCTCGTGATCGTCGTGCTGAAGTTCTTCCCGCAGTGGCTGCCGTATGCGGACGTTCATCGCTACGGCTTCCTCGGCCTGTCGGCCGTCGGCTGGGCCGGCTTCATGCTGCTGTGGGTGCTGCAGGCGCTGGTGTTCTGGAACGGGATGGAGACGATCAAGAAGTTCATCGACTTCGCGGGCCCGGCCGTCTACGTCGTGATGTTCATCCTCGCCGGCTACATGGTGTGGCGCGCGGGCTGGCGCAACATCGGGATCAACCTCGGCGGCGTCAAGTATCACGGCGCGGAAGTGATCCCGGTGATGATCACGGCCATCTCGCTCGTCGTGTCGTACTTCTCCGGGCCGATGCTGAATTTCGGCGACTTCTCGCGGTACTGCCGGTCGTTCGGCGAAGTGAAGCGCGGCAACTTCTGGGGGCTGCCCGTGAACTTCCTCGCGTTCTCGCTCGTCACGGTCATCACGACGGCCGCGACGCTGCCGGTGTTCGGCGAGCTGATCACCGATCCGGTCGAGACGGTCGGCCGCATCGATCATCCGACCGCCGTGATTCTCGGCGCGCTGACCTTCACGATCGCGACGATCGGCATCAACATCGTCGCGAACTTCGTGTCGCCCGCATTCGATTTCTCGAACGTCGCGCCGCGGCTGATCAGCTGGCGCGCGGGCGGAATGCTCGCGGCGGTCGCCTCGGTGTTCATCACGCCGTGGAATCTCTTCAATAATCCGGCCGTGATCCATTACACGCTCGACGTGCTCGGCGCATTCATCGGCCCGCTATACGGCGTGCTGATCGCCGACTTCTATCTCGTCAAGCGCGGCCGGCTCGTGCGCGACGATCTCTACACGATGTCGGAGAGCGGCACGTACTGGTACACGGGCGGCGTGAACCGCCGCGCGCTCGCCGCACTGCTGCCGGCCGCGGTAATCGCGATCGTCTGCGTGATGATGCCGGGCTGGCAGGGCGTTGCGAACTTCTCGTGGTTCATCGGCGCGGCACTCGGCTTCGTGTTCTACCGCGTGCTCGCCGGCACGCAGCGTTGAGGAGCACGCCATGAAGATCAAGCTGATCAATCCGAATACGACGCAGCGGATGACCGACGCGATGGGCCGCTGCGCGCGCGAAGTCGCGGCGCCCGGCACGCAGATCGTCGCGGTGAGCCCGACGATGGGCCCGCCGTCGATCGAAGGTTATTACGACGAGGCGCTCGCGACGCCCGGCCTGCTTGCCGAGATCGCGCAGGGCGAACGCGACGGTGTCGACGCGTACGTGATCGCCTGTTTCGGCGATCCGGGCCTCTACGCCGCCCGCGAACTCGCGCGCGGCCCCGTGATCGGGATCGCCGAAGCCGCGATGCATGCGGCGAGCGTGCTTGCGCCGGGCTTTTCGGTCGTCACGACGCTCGCGCGCACGTGCGGCATGGCGTGGCACCTGGCGGAGCGCTACGGGATGAAGCGGTTCTGCCGCAACGTGCGCGCGACCGACGTCGCGGTGCTCGAGCTCGACCGGCCCGGCTCGGCCGCGCGCGCCATCATCGTCGACGAATGCCGGCGCGCGCTCGACGAGGACGGCGCGGACGCGATCGTGCTCGGCTGCGCGGGCATGGCCGAGTTCGCGCACGAGATCGAACAGCAGATCGGCGCACCGGTCGTCGAGGGCGTGACCGCGGCCGTCAAGTGGGCCGAGGCGCTCGTCGCGCTGCGCCTCGCGACGGCCAAGCGCGGCGACTATGCGCGCCCGCTGCCGAAGCGCTACGACGGCGAATTCGCACGCTTCAGTCCGCCGGACGACGCGCGCGCGGCGTCGCCGGCCGCCGCCGGCGCGCGAAGCGGGGCGGCCGCAGCGGAACCGGCGCCCGATTTGCCGCAACCGCACATACACGCCGTCTGACATGCACTATCTGCGCCGCTGTATGGGCGCGTATGGGCGTTTTCGCTACACTGGGCCGTCGTCGCATCGGCCCGTGCAGCCGGCTTCCGGCGCTGCGCGGGCGGTGCGAACCCATTATTTCAGCAAGCTTTCGTCGCACTTCGAACCATGGCATACGATTCCAACTATCCTCGCGACCTGATCGGCTACGGCCGTCATCCCGTGCAGGCGAACTGGCCGGGACGCGCCCGTGTCGCCGTGCAGTTCGTGCTGAACTACGAGGAAGGCGGCGAGAACTGCGTGCTGCACGGCGATCCGGGCTCCGAGCAGTTCCTGTCCGAAATCGTCGGCGCGGCCGCGTATCCGGACCGTCACATGAGCATGGAGTCGATCTACGAATACGGTTCGCGGGTCGGCGTATGGCGAATCCTGCGCGAGTTCGAGAAGCGCGGGCTGCCGCTGACGGTGTTCGGCGTCGGGATGGCGATCGAGCGTCATCCGGAAGTCGCGCGCGCATTCGTCGAGCTCGGCCATGAAATCGCGTGCCACGGCTGGCGCTGGATCCATTATCAGAACGCGACGCCGGAACTCGAGGCCGAGCACATGCGGCTCGGCATGGAAGCGATCGAACGCGTGACGGGCGTGCGCCCGCTCGGCTGGTACACGGGCCGCGACAGCCCGAACACACATCGCCTCGTCGCCGAATACGGCGGCTTCCTGTACGACTCCGACTACTACGGCGACGATCTGCCGTTCTGGATGGACGTCGCGGTGTCGAACGGTGGCACGACGCCGCAGCTGATCGTCCCGTACACGCTCGACACGAACGACATGCGTTTCGCGACGCCGCAAGGCTTCAACACGGCCGACCACTTCTTCCACTATCTGCGCGACGCGTTCGACGTGCTGTACGAAGAGGGCGACGAAGCGCCGAAGATGATGTCGATCGGCATGCACTGCCGCCTGCTCGGCCGGCCGGGCCGGTTCCGTGCGCTGCAGCGCTTCCTCGATCACATCGAAAAGCACGACCGCGTATGGGTGACGCGCCGTGTCGATATCGCGCGTCACTGGCGTGAACATCATCCGTATCAGCCCAATCATCAAAACGAAGGGAAAGCATGAAGGCGATGCGTTACACGTTGGAACAACTGAACACGATGGCGCCGGGCGCATTCGTCGCGGCGCTGTCGGGGATCTTCGAGCATTCGCCGTGGGTCGCCGAAGCGGTCGCGGCCGACCGTCCGTTCGAGAGCATCGACGCGCTGCACAAGGCGATGTCGGGCGCGGTCGAAGCGGGCGGCGACGCACGCCAGCTCGCGCTGATCAACGCGCACCCGGAGCTCGCCGGCAAGGCGGCCGTGCGCGGCGAACTGACGGCCGAGTCGACGCGCGAGCAAAGCGGTGCGGGCCTCGACCAGTGCACGCAGGAAGAATTCGACAAGCTCCAGACGCTGAACCGCACGTATCGCGAGAAGTTCGGCTTCCCGTTCATCCTCGCGGTGCGCGGCTACGATCGGCACGGGATCATCGCGAACTTCGAAAAGCGCGTGAATCATTCGCGCGACGAGGAACTGCGCACGAGTCTCGACCAGATCTACCGGATCGCGCGCTTCCGCCTCGACGACCTGATCGACGCCTGACACCGCAACACGGCCTGCTGCGTGGCAGCGGCCTCTAGGTATCACCAGCATCACTGGCATCACTGACAAGGAAACATCATGGCCCTCCCGCTTCTCGATCCCGATGCACCCGATTTCACGCGGCGCTACGTGAATCTCGCCGATCCGCGTCTCGGTGCGCAGGCGCTCGAGGCCAGCGACGATTTCTTCGCGCCGAAGGAGCGCATGCTGAACCCCGAGCCGGCGGTGTTCATCCCCGGCAAATACGACGATCACGGCAAGTGGATGGACGGCTGGGAAACGCGCCGCAAGCGCACGACCGGCTACGACTGGTGCATCGTCAAGCTCGCGCGGCCCGGCGTGATCAAGGGCGTCGACATCGACACGAGCCATTTCACCGGCAACTTCCCGCCGGCCGCATCGATCGAGGCCGCGTACGTGGCCGACGGCGCGCCGACGCATGCGACCGAATGGGTCGAGATCGTCGCGTCGACGGCGCTGCAGGGCAACAGCCACCACTACGTCGAAACGACCGACGTGCGCGCGTTCACGCATCTGCGCGTGAACATCTATCCGGACGGCGGCATCGCACGGCTGCGTGTCTATGGTCAGCCGCAGCTCGATTGGGCCGGCGCGAGCGCGACCGAGCAGTTCGATCTCGCGGCGATGGAAAACGGCGGCTACGTGGTGGCCGCGAACAACCAGCACTTCGGCGCCGCATCGAACATGCTGCTGCCGGGACGCGGCGTGAACATGGGCGACGGCTGGGAAACGCGGCGCCGCCGCGAGCCCGGCAACGACTGGGCGATCATCGCGCTCGCGCAGCCGGGCGTGATTCGCCGCATCGAAGTCGATACGGCGTTCTTCAAGGGCAACTATCCGGACCGCTGCTCGATCCAGGCCGCGTACGTGTCGGGCGGCACCGACAGCTCGCTGATCACGCAGTCGATGTTCTGGCCGGTGCTGCTCGGCGAGCAGAAGCTGCAGATGGACAAGCAGCACTACTTCGAACAGGAAATCGCGTCGCTCGGGCCGATCACGCACGTGCGGCTCAACATCATTCCGGACGGCGGCGTGTCGCGCCTGCGCCTGTGGGGGACGCTCGACAAATGAAGACGCTGACCATCGAACCGCTGACCAAGGAAGCGTTCGCGCCGTTCGGCGACGTGATCGAGACGGAAGGCGCCAGGCAGATTCCGATCAACCTCGGCACGACGATCCGCTTTCACGATCTCGCGAAAGTCGACGTCGAGGACGAAGGCGGGCGCACGCTGATCAACCTGTTTCGCGGGCAGCCACGCACGCTGCCGTTCGAAGTGAAGATGCTCGAGCGGCATCCGCTCGGCAGCCAGGCCTTCGTGCCGCTGAGCGACCGGCCGTATCTGGTCGTCGTCGCGCCCGCAGGCGATCTCGACGAGTCGAAGATTCGCGCGTTCGTGACGAGCGGATGGCAGGGCGTGAACTATGCGAAAGGCGTCTGGCATCATCCGCTGATCGCGCTCGGCGAAGTGAGCGATTTCATCGTCGTCGATCGCGGCGGTGACGGGCTGAATCTGAACGAGCAGGATCTGCGCGAATCGCTTTGGCTTACCGAGGAGGCGCTCGACGCAGTGATGGCCTGAGTGGTTTGTCGATCGTAGTGCGATACATGGACCCGCGCGATTCGCGCGGGTTTTTTTATGTGTGCTGTGTGGCGTTATGGTGCGACGGACGATTCCTCGTTCGGATGGGCGTATCTCATGGTCGCGATCGTGCGGCACGATGGCGAGGCGCGTGAGCTGCTGCATCGCGCGCCTTGCAATGTGAATTGCGATGTCGGCGGCGTGATGTGATCGCATCGGTTGTCAGGAATCGCTGCAGCCGGCGTGGCCCTTTTCGATGAGGGCCGCTGCATCGCGTTACCGGATTCGAGTTACATCGTGCAGGTGGCGACGAAGAGCGCAGCGGCCGTCTCGGGCCGCTGCGGACGATCGGGCGTGCATCGCGGACAGCCGGCTCGTGTGCCGGTTCGACTTGAGTATGGCGGTGGCGCCGGCGCCGCGTATCGCGTCGTGTATCCGGAGCGCTCGTTTGGGGGGTGTCAGGATTTCCGTGTTCAAGGCGGGTTGAGTAATTACACGGAAG